>JABMQA010000814.1 GCA_013203545.1 Bacteroidota bacterium | reverse complement strand
CGGAGGTGAATTTGAACGTCATACGGTAACAGTCGGACAAACCGAACGAGAGGTTATCAAAAGCGAATCGTTTCATTATGTGGAAAGCCAACCCCAAACCTGGGAAATCTTTTCAGCGTTGTTCGATGGTTTTGTCGATAAGGCAGATATCATTGTATTTATCCTGCTTATCGGCGGGGCGTTCTGGATCATGAACCACAGCCGTGCGATCGATGTGGGTATCTATTCCTTTCTGATGTTTACCAAAAAACTGGAGCACAACAGGGTTTTAAAATTTCTCGGTGTCGATAACCTTATCATCACCCTGATCATGATCATGTTTTCGGTGTTTGGGGCCATTTTCGGGATGAGCGAGGAGACCATCGCCTTTGTCATCATCTTTGTGCCGCTGGCCATTACCATGGGATATGATTCCATCGTGGGCGTATCGATGTGTTTTGTGGCGGCCGGTCTTGGATTTGCGGGTGCACTCTTGAATCCGTTTACAATTGGAATTGCACAGGGGCTGTCGGATCTACCGCTTTTTTCAGGTATCGAATACCGCTTTTTTTGCTGGATAGTGATCAATGTTGTTGGCATTGCATGGATACTACGCTATGCATCCAAAATCAAGAAAAATCCAAAATTATCACCGGTGTATGAAGATGATGAATACTGGCGGAAAAAAGGAAATGCCGAAGAAATCGAAAATATCAAACATGAGATGCCGGTATCGGCCTGGATTGTTTTTTTGTTTATCCTGGTGGTAATGATCATCTATTCTTTCCTTATGCCGGAGACCACCCTCAAAGTCGGGAATTCTTCCACCACCCTGCCGGTGATACCTGTCCTTACTGGGATATATCTTGTAACAAGCATCATGTCGTTGAGGAAGTCGGTACATTTTTTTATTTTAAACCTTCTGTTGTTTACCATTCTCTACCTTATCGTTGGCGTGATGGGTTACAGTTGGTACGTGATGGAAATTGCGACCCTGTTTTTCGCTATGGGAATCGCTTCCGGTGTAGCCATGAACAATTCACCCAATAAAATTACCTTCCTTTTCCTGGATGGCGTAAAGGATATTACGTCGGCTGCGATGGTCGTCGGGCTTGCCGGAGGTATCATCGTTATTCTTCAAAACGGACATATCATCGACACCTTGCTTTATTACATTTCGCAGTCGATGGGGGAGATGGGCGAAATTGCTTCCGTGGGCATGATGTATGTTTTTCAAACTATCATCAATGTCATGATCCCATCCGGTTCGGCAAAAGCGGCGCTGACCATGCCCATTATGTCGCAGTTTTCCGATTTAATTGGCGTTTCACGGCAGGCCACTGTGATGGCCTTCCAGTTCGGCGATGGCTTTACAAATATGATCACGCCCACATCCGGGGTGTTAATCGGTGTGTTGGGTGTCGCCAAAATCCCCTACGACAAATGGGTACGATGGGTAACGCCGTTTATGATCGTCCTGATAATACTTGGATTTTTGTTGTTGATACCCACGGTTACGATGGAGTTGAATGGGTTTTGATTTTTTGGACCACTCAGACACTGAGATCACTTAGGAGCACAAAGGAAGGGAAAATCAAATTCGTTCGCACTCAATTGATCGTGCGAATTACAATCTGCGTTAGCAGATTTTATCACAAACTCTTCTTATGACCCGTGTCGCCGGGTTCTTGTCCCATATTGCCGGTGGGTTTTCCAAGGCCATTGCTATTCATACGATGACTTTAAGTCATCGTATGAATAAATAATCCCCCCTAAAGCCAATGCCCACATTCATTCCAAACTTACCCAAACACATCAATCAGCAATACATTCAAAATGGAACACTGACAATTGCGAGCGAAGCGAAGCAATCCGCCATGGCACCTTCCCAAATCATGAACGTACCACAGCCTTTCATCCGGGATTCATCTTTTTGATCAGGTCGAGTTTCTTTTGGTGGGAGCCTGCTTTTAATTGCCTTTCTCTATCCAATGCCTCTGTAATTATTTCAAACGCCTGCTACCAAACAAGTTTGTCAGGTAACGAGGCTAAGGCAATGGCCAGGCATCACAGTTTTGATGACAATTAATTTACTACAGATGGGCAGCCTTGGTTGTGGCATATGTGGGACGTCCGCAATCGCTGCATGAACTTGTGATGGTATGTGGTCAGTGTGTGTGTCAGCTTGTAAGGAAATTTTAGGTAAATTTGCCTGTTATTTGTACCGAAAAATAAAAAATAAATATCATGGCATTCCACGAGCAAATATTGAAAGACAACAATGGGAATGAACTCGGCGTTTTTCTGCCCATTTCCGATTACGAAAAAATGCTTCAACAGATTGAAGAATTGGAGGATATAAAAGATTTTGATGAGGCCCGTGCGAAGAATGAGGAAACGATTCTTTTAAAAGAGGCCATCAAGTTAAGAAAAAGGAAAAATGGCTGAAAAGTATTCCATTTACATTACCAGGACTGTACAAAAAACATTATCCAAACTACACAATCCGGGATGATGTACTCATCATCACAGTTTTGAAAGTCGGAGACAGCAAAGATGTTTACAGGTAATTGGGTTTTGTAGTGACCCGCGTTTGGCGCGAACATTTCGTCCGTGCCGGAAAAATGTCCGACATCTGCCTCTTGTTCATTAATCTCCCAAACATCATTTATACATTTTGGTAACGAGGCTAAGGCAACGGCCAGGTATCATCGTTTTGATGACAATTAATTTACTGCAAATAAGTAGCATTGGTTGTGGTACTTATCACGGACGGGACGTCCGCGATAGCTGTACGTACATGTGATGGCATTCGGTCAGTACGTGAGAACGTCCTGGCCAGCGGGCGATGTATTTGTGATTTCATACGGTCAGTGTGTGAGAGCGTCCGAGCCAGCGGGATATTTTTTTATCTACAATCGGACGTAGACACCCGAGTGAGCGGGGCAGGTATCTTAGTAATGATAAATCACTTTGCATTCTTCAGGCATATTGCTCATTAGCTGTTCTAAATGATCAGAATTAATATTATTCTCAACGAGGTAAAGAAACTTTAAATTTTTTAAAGTAGTCATTTCATAAGGTACTGATGATAGTAAATTAGCTTTAAGCCATAAGATTTCTAAACTTTGCAATTTCGTTATACAACCATCTATAGAATCAATTTTGTTATGATTCAAATTGATCATTTTTAATTTAGATAATTTACAAAAATCTATAGGAAACGTTCTTAGATTATTATGACTCAAATTTATTTTTTCCAAATTTATTAAACTCCATACTTCCTGTGGAACATGATCTAATTCTTGGTTTGATAAATCAAGATAAAGCACACTTTCAGGATTTTTAATCGCTTTTTCAAGATTTTTATATCTTTTATACTTTCCGACTGTAATTTCTTTTGATTGATTACATGAAATACAAAGACTGAGTATTATCAAAACACTATATATTATAATGTTGCTTGGATGTTTCATTATATTTTTATCCTATTTATTTAATAACCAAATTAAGTATTTGGGATCAATTTGTTGTATTCTTTTTCTTTTGTATATAGAACTAGTCTGTGGATGACTTTTCCATCTATCTGCAGTGTTAAAATAACGATTCAATGTAGCTGTATTGTTTAATAGCCCTTGACCAAATTCTTGAGGTATTGATTCACTACCCAAACTAAGCGGAACTCCCCTTTCAGATTTAACTATCCCTGAAATCGTCTTTGCTTCAAACTCAACATTACCTTTTGCCGGATTATCAGTATCTAATTGACCTTTCTGATGCACATAATAATCATATTGTCCAGCATGAATTATTTCTTCAAGAGCTGGATTTGATAGATACGCTGTTTGTTCACTTTTAGAAAACATTTTTTTATTCGATGATTGAACAGGATTCAGATCAAAGGTAATAGATCCTCCTGGGTTTCCTCCTGGATCAATAAATCCAGCATCAGGGATACCTGTCTCTTCGTCCGGCATACCAAGCATTAATTTATCATAACTTCCCATAAATGTTGCTGCAGATCCACCGGGGGTTGTACCAGAATTTATTTTATACGTATAATCAGAGCGTTTTAATTGCTTCCAAACGTTCCGATAAGTTGAAGATTTCTTCCATTGACGTATGGATTTTCTTATTAATTTTTTATCCTTTTTTGACATATCTCCCCATTCAATTCTCATACCATCAGGATCAATAAATGCAATTGGATTATTGGCAGTATAATTATACGATGTTAATGAATAGTACTTCTCAGCCAACGGATCAACAATATGCCACCTCCCCAACTGCGCATCATAAAACCGTGCCCCATAATCATACCACCCCAGCCCAAACTCATCCTGCAACTCCCCCGCCTCGGCGGGGTTTCCGCTACGCTTCACCGTGCCATTGGAGAGGTACTTGTTGGGGG
>JABMQA010000813.1 GCA_013203545.1 Bacteroidota bacterium | reverse complement strand
CCTCAAAAGTGCCCGATGGTGTAATTGGCAACACGTCTGACTCTGAATCAGAAGAGTCCAGGTTCGAACCCTGGTCGGGCAACACAAACAAATTATCAAGCCCTGAAAATTAAGTTTTTCAGGGCTTTTGTTTTTTGTGGGGGTAATAATTTATATAGTCCAATCTAAAATTAACCATCGACACACGCCGCCCACATGCGGATGGAACACACAGAATTATGACAAATTGCAAATCAAATAATTAATTTATGGACGTGTATTTGACAGCCAAGATTTCTTACCAAGTGAAATAGTTATATTGATTGAGAACTGTTACATGGCATTTCTACACAGCTTTTGTGGTAAGAAATTACACTATTAGTTTTCATTTCCCTTTTACAATTTTCCCGCTAAATATTCCTATTTTTCCATGCATTTGCTAAGCTGCATCAATATAGCCTTGGTGTTTTTCGTGGTAAATCAGCCTTGAAAATACAGGTATCCAAAAATTTCATAACATTTTTCAAAAATTTCATTGAACAATTTCATCAAAGGGTTGTTTCTTTGTTGTCGAATTAAAATAATGCTTAGAAAAATCACACATATCGCCCTTGCTTTCCTGTTGTTGACAGCAACAATGGGCATTACTGTGTTTAAGCACTATTGCGGTACCGAGTTGATTGAGGTTTCGATAAATGCAGAAGCAGAGCCTTGTTGCAGTGACATGGGAACTTCGGATTGCTGCCACGATGAAACTGAATATTTTCAGTTTAACGAAGATTTTGTTAGCCCGGATTTCGTAGAAAATATTCAGCCTGCAGATTTCAATATTCTTTTCCCAATGGTGGTTGTTTATATTTTGAACGCACCTGAGGATAACGAAAAGGATAATTTAAATTTTGCTGCATCTCCTCCTCCACTCAATTTACATACTTATTTATCTTTCCTGCAGGTCTATCTTATTTGATTTTTGATTAATGAATTATCACTGTATCATTTGCATATGCTAAATGATGCAGCCTAATTTATTTATTATTCTAAAAAACAAGTCATCTTTCAAAATAGATTAAGTATGTTAAACAATATTATCAAATTTTTTCTGAACAACAAACTGGTTACCTTCCTTTTGCTTGCAATGTTCATTGGCTGGGGTGTTGTTACCTCCCCATTCAACTGGCAAACCGGCTTTTTGCCCAACGACCCGGTCCCGGTTGATGCCATCCCCGACATTGGTGAAAACCAGCAAATTGTTTTCACAGAGTGGAAAGGCCGCTCACCACAGGACATCGAAGACCAGATTTCATATCCGCTGACCACTTATATGCTGGGTATTCCGGGGGTAAAATCAATACGAAGCACTTCGGTGTTCGGCTTCTCAAGTATTTTCATCATTTTTGAGGATGATGTTGAGTTTTACTGGTCCCGCTCCCGTATCCTTGAAAAACTAAGTTCACTTCCTTCCGGTTTGCTTCCGGGAAGTGTGCAGCCTTCGCTGGGCCCTGATGCCACAGCGCTCGGACAGGTATATTGGTACACCATCGAAGGCAGGGACAAAAACGGAAACCCGACCGGTGGTTGGGATTTACACGAAATTCGAACTGTACAGGACTTTTATGTGAAGTATGCCTTAAATGCTACAAAAGGGGTATCGGAAGTGGCTTCTATCGGGGGTTTTATAAAAGAATACCAGATAGATGTAAACCCTGATGCGCTGAAAGCCCATAACATCCCTTTGCATAAAGTGATGAAGGCTGTTCAAAACGCGAATCGGGATATTGGCGCCAAAACCATCGAAATAAACCAGGCTGAATATCTTGTGAGGGGGTTGGGCTATGTCAAGAAGGTTGAAGACATCGAGAAAGCAGTGGTCGCCGTACAGGACAATGTACCAATCCGGATAAAAGATATTGGGATGGTAAGTCTGGGTCCTGCCACACGACGAGGAGCCTTGGATAAAGATGGCGCCGAGGTGGTTGGTGGTGTGATCGTGGCCCGGTTTGGATCTAACCCTTTACAGGTAATTAATAATGTTAAGGAAAAGATACGGGAGATTGCACCGGGACTACCACAAAAGACCCTACCTGACGGAGTGGAGAGCCAACTTACCATTGTGCCATTTTACGACCGTTCCGAACTGATTTACGAAACACTTGGCACCCTCGAAGAGGCCTTATCCCTGGAAATCCTCATAGCTATTTTGGTGGTCATTGTAATGGTGTTTAACCTGAGGGCTTCATTATTGATTTCAAGCTTGTTGCCAATTGCAGTGCTTATGGTTTTTATTGCCATGCGGTATTTTAACATCGATGCAAATATTGTAGCGCTATCGGGTATTGCTATTGCCATCGGCACCATGGTTGATCTGGGGATTATTCTTTCGGAGAACATCATCAAACACATGGATGAAGCCCCGCCCGGGCAAAAATTGATTTCCACAATATACAATGGCGCCTCCGAGGTGGGCTCGGCTATTCTTACTGCGGTATCTACTACAATAGTAAGTTTTATCCCGGTTTTCACTATGCAGGCAGCCGAAGGAAAACTTTTTGGCCCGCTGGCTTACACCAAAACCTTTGCACTTGCAGCCGCACTCCTTGTTTCATTGCTCATACTTCCTTCATTGGCGCACATTTTTTTTGGTGCCAAAATTAAAAGAAAGGGAGTGGTCCGATGGCTAAATTTCTCGTTAATCCCAATTGGAATCATATTTATTATCCTGGGCTACAATTGGGCAGGCATGATTTTTTTAGCCTTTGGGATTTCGGGACTGCTTAAGGATTTGCTTCATATGGATGTACCTGACATGAACAATAATACGCCGTCAACAGACCGTTTTTTTACAAAAGCCGGTTATTTTATCCTTAAATTCTCAAACGTTATTATAGCAGTAATAGCTGTAACCTGGCTACTGGCCAAATACTGGCTGCCATTGGGGCCAACACAAAGCCTGTTGGTCAATTTCATTTTTGTGGCACTGTTAACAGGATTAATCCTCGGAGCTTTCACCCTGCTGGAATATTTTTACAAACCTATTTTAACCTGGTGCCTGAACAATAAGGTCAAATTTTTACTCATCCCTGCATTTCTCATTTTATTTGGCGTTACCACCTGGATGGGCTTTAACAAAGTCTTTGGTATTGTGGCAAAAGGCATTGACACAGCAGGTGTGCATATTAAAACCACCAAAGTCTGGTCCGGGCTGGCACATACCTTCCCCGGGATCGGAAAAGAGTTCATGCCCTCACTGGACGAAGGCAGTTTTTTGCTGATGCCCACATCCATGCCCCATTCAGGGATAGAATTCAACCGTAAAGTTGTGGGACAACTGGATATGCTATTGACAAACATCCCTGAAGTGGAGTTGACAGTAGGAAAACTGGGCAGGGTTGAATCGGCCCTTGACCCGGCCCCCATCTCCATGTATGAAAATATCATCAACTATAAACCGGAATTTGCCCTGAATGAGAAAGGGTACCGTATAAGGTATTTGGTGGACAGGGACGACCGTTTTATTTTAACATCAGGCGATACACTCACCAACGAAGATGCGCTTTTGAGAGGTATAAAAAATGAAGAACTCATTCCTGATAACAAGGGCCAGTACTTCCGCAACTGGCGGCCACAAATCAAATCGCCTGATGATATCTGGCAGGAAATCGTGAATGTTGCCAAAATTCCGGGAGTGACTTCTGCACCTAAGTTGCAACCCATCGAAACCCGTCTGGTGATGCTGCAAACCGGTATGAGGGCACCAATGGGCATCAAAGTTTATGGCCCTGATCTGGAAT
>JABMQA010000812.1 GCA_013203545.1 Bacteroidota bacterium | reverse complement strand
TTAACCACTTTGAAAGGTCGGCTTCTGTTCTTGTTATTTCTATATAAACCAATTCAGGAATAAAAATCTTTCCTTTATTACCCAGGTCAGCTAAAATACTCCAATAGTCCGGACAAAATTTAGGATTGTAGTATTTCTGCCAGGCTTGGATTAACACATTAGCATCCAAACAATATTTGTCTGCCTTTGTGCTCATCTATATAATTGGGATTCTAATTTTTGAAACTTATTTACTTGAACATTTAAAAGATTGCTTGCCAATGTCGGTTCTATAAACCCCCCACGAAATGCATCTAACACAGTTTGAGTGAATAATCTACTGTTTATGTTTAATTGAAGTAGAAAATAATTTGGCCCTCCCTGCTTTTCTTTCTCTTTTTGCTTGGCTTTCTTTTCAGCTTCTCTCTTTAAAAAATCAGCATAATCATTGTCTGCTTGTTTTTTTAATTTCTGATAAACAGGGAGGGAGATGATATTAAGATTTAACGCTCTAACCAATAATGCAAATGAACTTACACCCAATTGTTTAGCAATCTTAAAAACATCTTTTGAGGACTGAAATGAAGCAGAGTCAAAACTTAAAATGATTTCTTTAGGCATTAAAGCATTTGCTGCTACTTCATTGCAAAATAATTCAACTGGGTGAAATTTAGCTTTATGTTTTAAGTCAGGTTCAATTTCATTTGAAATTCCGGTCTCTGCAATCCAAATATGAGCGAGTTCATGAACAAGCGTAAAGAGTTGTGGTGCATTCCAATCGTCTGAATTTACAAAAACGAATGGTGCATAAGGGTCGGCAATAGCAAAACCTTGTAATTCTTTTGAATCTAATTTAAGTCGAGAGTGAATGAAACTCGTTCTTGAAACAAAAATTCCGTTTGTTTCAGTTGCATCAATCCACTCTTTAATTGGATTTTCTGATTTATATGATGGGGGATTGATTATTAAAGTTGTTAACATATCTTGTGCTACTTTTTGTGGATTGTCATTGATTGAATAACGACCTACAAAAGACAACTTTTCTTCTTGGTTTTCCGAAGATACATCACTAATCCAAGCTTGTTTTTGCTGAATTTCACGAATTATGAAAATGGAAGAAGTTGTTAAAGTTTTCGAACCAAATTTTCTAAAGTCTTGCAATGGTTGAAAGTCGCGAGGAATTTCTGGAAGGAAAAACAATGCAAAAGGTCTCTTATATGCTTTGGCTAATTTTTGAGCTTGTCTAATGGTAGGTTGGTTTGTTCCTGCTTCCCATTCTTTTAGCTTATCAATAGTCACAGAAACTTTGGCAGCAGCAGTCTCTTCGGTCATTCTTGCCGATTCTCTTGCCCATTTTAAAACATTTGGTGTTATGAATGCTTTGTCTGCCATAATGATGTCAAAAATACAATTTTTGTAGTTCGTTTTGTCAAAATACTGGTTTTTGATTAGAACACCCTCATTAACTTTTATTACTTTACCACTTTTTTGATGCTGCTTCAAGATGTTCCTGATCTGTGAATTTTCCTAAAAGATAATCTTCATTGGATTTTTTTGCTCGTTCAATCAATTCCTGGTTGGTGAATTTATTAATCTTCTTAATCTGGGGTGACGCTTTTGACTTATCGATGATGTTCTCAATATGCTGAAAAATATCTTCATCATTAAGTCCAATTAAATATTCAATGATGTTTAGTTTGCGTGTTTGTAAGTCCATAGTATGTTTTTTTACAATAATCATCACTTCAAAAACCTCAACTCCACAACCGTACCTTGTCCCACATCGGATTTAATATTGATGGTCCCTCCATGCTGTATCATGATTTGTTTGGAGAGGCTGAGACCGATGCCCGATCCCTGCTCTTTGGTAGAAAAAAATGGAATAAAAATATCGTCGAGCTGATCCTCGGGAATGCCCTGCCCGTTGTCGGATATTTCAATGACTACATTTTCATCCTGCAAAAAAGCATTGAATTGAATGGAGGGGTGGCTTGTTTCGCTGAGGGCGTCCATGGCATTTTTGATGAGGTTAATGAGCATCTGCTGGAGTAAATTTGGGTCGGCTATTAAACTGATTTTCGTGGGTTCGCTTGAAGCAGAAAATGCTATGTTCTTATCCGAAAACTCTTTCCGGAAGAGCATTTCCACACCGCTGAAAAGATCCGCTAACAGCAGGGTCTCCATTTTGGGTTTGGGCAGCAGGGTCAGGCTGCGGAATTTCCCGACAAAGCCGATCAGCCCCGTACTTCGGCCTTTAATGATTTGCAGCCCTTTAACAACATCCTTAATCGTTTCTTTTGTAACTTCTTCAGGCGCTTTAGGTGTATTGTTGTTATCACTGGTCAAAAATTCGTTGATCGTTTGAATTGTAGAACTGATGGGGCTGATGGAGTTCATTATTTCGTGGGTCAGCACACGGATCATTTTTTGCCATGTTTGCAATTCCCTCTCATCCAGTTCCGGCCTGATGTTTTGCAGGGAAATTAAATGTGTTTGCTGATTAATGATCTTAACCGGATTGTTACTAACGGACAGGTGTAAAACATCTTTACCGGCTGAGAGTTTAACCAGTTTTTTTGCAAATGGTTTCTGATCCTTAATAGAGTTGTAAAGAAATGGAAAGGATTTGTCAAAATATAGCGGAGGCGTTTTCTCAGCATACTTCAATAATCTTCTTGCAGCCGGATTAAAGAATAAAATTCTTTTTTCATCATCTATGCTTATCAGGCCTATGTTT
>JABMQA010000811.1 GCA_013203545.1 Bacteroidota bacterium | reverse complement strand
ATTTTATTAAAAAGACTGATCAATTTGGTTTGAAATAGCTGCTGGATATTTTGTTCATCATCAGCAATGGGTTTGACCGGAATCAGATCGGTAAGTTCGTCGTAATTCAGTCCCGACTCAAACATCAGTTTTAATGCAGCCTTTAGAGTCAGGTGAACGGTTTCCTCACTCTCTTCGGCATTGAGTCCGGTTTGCAACCCCACCTCAATCATCTTCTTCCATTGAAACCAGAAGTAAGTTGGTAACATTGCAGAAACAATGGCGTAACTCTCGAGCTTTTCTTCCTCAACTTCGAAAGCACAGCCGAGTTGGCCAAGTATGGCCATGATCTGTATCTTTTTCTCAGCTTCAAAACTTTCAGCAAAACAAAAGGGATTGTAGCCTTCATTGATATAGGAACTTGCATTTGGGATCATTCTTAGAATATTACCGCAACCTAAAACAGATTGAATTTTCTCGATGTTAATTTTTGGAGCAAGTGAAATGATAAAAGCATTCTCTGAAAGGTGGGTTTTGATTTTTTCAAGTGTTGTCATGATGACGGGCGGATGCAGGGCGATAAAAACCACATCCTTACGTACTGTTGTTTCCACTGATATATCAATACGAATGTCAGGAAACAGTTTTTTGAGCTCTGAGGCGGTTTGCTGATCGATATCAAAAACTGAAACGGTACTGAATGATACTCCTTTATTTTTAAAGGCTTGAAGAAAAATTTTTGTAATTCTTCCACCTCCAATAAAGCCTAAAGATTGTGTTTTCATAATGATAATGTTTTTATAACTAATACATGATAAGTGAGGATTGATGATTTTATGATTTCTTTTTACGCGTCCTGGGTCTGAGTTGGCACATACACGAACCGGTGAGCCGCTCATGGATATCAACTGTAATTGGCATGTTATCACGTTCCCATTCCACGAGTCCACCTGCCAGATTTGCCACTTTGTCGAATCCTTTTTCAAGTAAAAACAAAACAGTTTCCCTGCTTCTCAACCCGGCTGAATCGGCCACAATCAGGTATTTGTCTTTTGTTAGTAACTCATATTCTGTTTCAAGTTTGCTTTTGGGAAGATATATCACCTTTTCTACACCGAACATTTTATAACTGTTCAGGTATTCTTCCCTCACATCCACCAATATCGCTCCAAGGTTGCAAAGTTCAACTGTTTCCTTCGCGGAAAAACTCAACATCCTGCCGCTTTTAATTCCTTTGTCCTTGAATAAATCACTCATTAGTAAATTAATTCTGCCTTTTCGTAAATGTTGTTGATAACGTCTTCGGTCAGTGGTGTTTCCCCTTTTTTACATCCAAGGTCAGTAAGTCTGAGATGGTTATAATTTTCTATTCCGGAATTGTTCATCATCCGTTTTCCGCAATCAATTGGGCAACCATCAATAACAAGCAGGTTTTTGGACTTAAAACTTTCGATGGATTTTTGAATGCCTGCACCAACAATAGCCAGACAACTCATTTTCCTTACGTTGTTTTCCGAAAGTTTTCTTGCAATTACATCAGAAAGCTTACCCAAATCTGAAGCCCCCGAACACGCCATTACGATAAATTCACCTTCACCGCACAAGCATTTTTTATCTTTAATTTCCATCTTTTTAAATTTTGAATTCAAAACTCAGATTAAAACCATGGTTTAAATCGTCCCCATCGAGTATAAATCCCTGGTAATTGAGCGAACAGCAAACCCATTCAATAGCATGATAAGAAAAACCAGCAATAATTGCAGAAAGATTATCGAAACCGATTAATTCTTCATCTACAGGCAACTCGTAAAGCAATCGGTCGAAACGGCCAAATGCCTGAATTTGTGGACTGATGGTTACAGCGCCATAGAAAGAGTAGCCATAGCTTTTAAGCCCTTCAATATTTTGCAAATTATCTATACCGTTGAGTTCAACACCCAGCCGGCTTCTCGGAGAAATCCGCCATCCTGCAAATGCCGAAAACAATTGTTCTGTTTTTCCCAAAGGTGTGTTGGCTGTTTTGTGATGGTAATAAATGCGCCCTATTAATTTTCCGGAAGGGTTGATATCAAATCCAGCGGCAAGTTTTACACTGCCCATGTCATCCTGTTTTATGCGAGGGCCTTCACCGTTTGTAATTGCAAGATCCATCGCAAATGTTTTATTGAAGCTATAATAAGCAATAAATCCCAGGTCGGAGCTTGGTAGGCGCCAGTACAAATCCTGAAATGTCTGGGCCACATAACGGAATCCCCAGAACTTTTCCTGTGTGATGTAATGATTTTGAAGCAGGGCGCCGGTTTCCAGGGTAAGCTTTTCGGTAGCATTCCATCTCAGGGAAGCAAATTTTAAGTACATGGTGTAATAGGCACCCTCATCTACCGTAGCGTTTACTATAAATTTTTGCCCTGAAGAATCCACAATGTTTATACTTCCGATGCTTGTAGGCCTGCCCCTGTCAATAATGATTTTAGCACTCCAGTCGTCATCAAAATTATATTGTAATCCCAGGTGCGCACGTCCAAAGCTGTAACCACACGATTGCTCGTTAATGTCGTAATGGGCTGTGGCAAATATCTGTACTATGGGCTTAATCTTGTCAAAAGAAAAACCAGCCTCACTGTTTTTTTCCTGCGAAAAAGATTGCAATCCTGAGAAATACAATATTAAAGCCGGTATTAAATATTTCATTTTCATTGCTAAAAGATAATTTAAATAGCTCCGAAAATCAATCCTGAAATGGTTGCCATAACCACAACCAGCGCAATGTACACCAGTGTTTTTTGGGTACCCATAACTCCACGGATCACCAGCATATTGGGCAATGACAATGATGGGCCGGCCAGCAACAGTGCCAGTGCGGGGCCCTTACCCATTCCGGATGCCATCAGGCCCTGCAGGATAGGAACCTCCGTAAGTGTGGCGAAATACATAAAGGCACCTACGATGGAGGCGAATAAATTTGAAAAAACCGAATTCCCACCTACCAGATTTGCAATCCATTCACCCGGAATCACACCTGCCATTGCTGTGGTATCGTGCGTTGAACCAAGCAGAAATCCCGCTATCAATACACCAATGGCAAGCATCGGCATGATCTGTTTGGCGAAATCCCAGGATGAAATGGTCCACTCACGATTTTCATCTTCCCTTTTGTCCAGCAGGGTAATTACACTTAAGCCTGCGAT
>JABMQA010000810.1 GCA_013203545.1 Bacteroidota bacterium | reverse complement strand
CTGATACTGCTTTCCGTTTTAATAACCGGGATATTATTGAATCCATCATCAGTTACCACATCGATAACAATGACACGACAAAGCAGGGCCCTGCATTTTTTTATTATCTAACCGGCAACTTGTGGCAAAAAGGAACATTTGAGCAAGGTAAAATGGATGGTACCTGGGAAACATACTTTCCTAACGGAACCATTAAGCGTGTGGTGGATTTTTCCAGGGGATTGAAAAACGGGCGTGTAATTAATTATTTTAACAACGGGAACATTCAGAATCAGGGCATATACGCGTTTGACACACTCTCCGGCCTGATGACTTTATTCTATTATTCCGGTGAAATTCAGGAAACAAGATTTTATCAAGACAATAAACTGAACGGATTAACAATCGGATATAATCCCAATGGCAACCTTAGTTATCGATTCTTTTATGTTGACAGTGTTCAGGAAGGGCTGTATGAAAAGTATTTTGTGTCTGGTAAAATTAAGGAGAGGGGAACGATCCGGAATCAATCCTTTACTGATACCTATGAATCCTATTTTGAAAACGGCCAATTGGAAAAAGTATATGAATACAAGGTTTTCGATATAGATGGGCCATACCAGGTTTACCATGAAAATGGGCAGTTGATGTTAAAAGGTAATTATGTTGATGGAAAGCAGCAGGGCCTGTGGCAGGAGTTTTTCCCCGATGGAACGGTATATGAATCCGGCGAATATCTTAACGGCAAACGAAACGGGAAATGGCATACAAGGTATCCCGATTCAGCGCTTTACATGGAAGGGCAATATTACGATGGGCTTGCTGAAGGATTATGGAAAGTCTACCATCCCAATGGCAATGTGAAGCAATCGGGTAATTTTATTAAAGGTGTATCTGATGGAATGTGGTTTTTCTATTATGAAAATGGACAAAGGGAGGCTAAGGGCACCTATGTTGATAATGAGGAAGATGGACATTGGGTCCATTTTTATGAAAGCGGTAAAGTTAAAATGGACCTGTATTATAAAAAAGGCATGCTCGAAGGCATTTTAACGGCCTATGATGAAGAAGGGAATATTGTTGAACAGGCCGAGTATATTGACAGTCGGATGGTAAGACAGATAAAGTAGTTTGTTTGTTGAAACCTGAAAGGTTTTATTTAGCAAGGGGATGTTACATGGGAAATAAAATTTGCATCACACTTTTATTATTGATACTTGCGCTAAACAATATCAAGTCTCAGGATATTCCACCCCCCAATCCTTCACTCACCATTAGTATTGTTTCCGGGTACAGTGTGAATTTCAATTTTGATGAAATTGATGAATACAAAACAGGAATTTTAAATGCTGGTCAGTCCACCTTTGTTCGAATCGGTGCCGTTACCGACTGGAAATTGCAATTTAGTGCAGACCAGGCCATTTTTTATGGTGGAAATAATCCCACCAATCAAATGGAATTAAACAATGTGGGGCTTGTTGTTGTTTCTACAGGAACAAACCAGGACGATGGTACAAACATCATAAATTATGCAAAAGCAGCACCCCTTGCCTTGTTGGGTAGCGACATTACGCTATTAACCAAAGGTGCCTTAAGCAATAAAGGATATGGCATTAGCAATGCATTTACGCTGAATTGGGAGATGGGTACCCGGCGTGGTAATATGAACAATCAAAGTTTACTTGAACAATTGGTAGCTTCAGATACATATAATTTAAACGTAATTTTAACATTGTCGGTTTTTCCTTAGAAACTGATTAAACCTTTGCTGTCCGACGAAAACCATAGTCAATATTGTATTTTGGTTTGTAGGAATGTTTTCCATGATGCAGTCGTGAAATAGGGTTGTAGCTAAATTAACTGAATTGAATTTTTAGCTTCTAGAGTAATAATTTGAAAGGATTAGGGATTGGTGAAAAAAATATTGGCCATCGATGATCAAAGTAGTAACCTGGAATTAATCAGATTTTCACTTGGTAAGTACATTCCGGATTACGAGGTTATAACCGCACTCTCTGGCGAAGAGGGGATACGTCTTGCCAGAGAGGAATTACCGGATGGAATTTTACTTGATATTTTTATGCCTGAAATGAATGGTTTCGAGGTATGTAAAATATTAAAAAAAGACGATTCAACCAGGTCAATTCCCATACTTATGGTATCTGCACTGGGAACGAATTCTAAAATCCGGATCGAAGGGCTTAATTCGGGTGCAGATGCATTTATTTCAAAACCTTATGATATTGCGGAACTGGTTGCATTGGTAAACGTAATGTTGAGAATTAAAAATGCTGAGGATTTACTACGAAAGCGAAACGAAAACCTTGAAATTTTCATTAAAAAACAGATAAAGGAATTCAGTGATACAGAGGATCGCTTCTTACAAATTTCCGAGTATGCACTCGAGTTCTTTTGGGAGGTGGATGACATGGGTTTATTTACCTATGTGAGTCCTGTCATTGAAAAGATACTCGGTTTCAAACTTGATGAAATTGTTGGTAAAATGCACATCTATGATTTTTGCCATCCTAAAAATATCAATAAAACTAAAAAATTATTGTCGGAAATTTTTGATAAGAGGGAGAATTATGCCGGTAATGAAGTGCTCTATTTACGCAAAAACGGAAACAAAGTCTGGTATGCTATCAGCGGGTTTCCAATTTGGGATTCATCATCAAACTTTATGGGTTACCGAGGGGTAAATCACGATATAACACAGCGTAAACTTGCCGAGGAGGCTCGCAGGAAAAGCCTGCGGGAAATTGACGCTTATCAGAAAAAACTAAAGAATTTAAATTCCGAATTAACCATTGCTGAAGAAAAGGAACGAAAAAAAATTGCAGAATACATTCATGACAGTATCGGACAAACACTTTCGATTGCCAACTTAAAATTATCCTCACTGTTAAATTTGGATTTAATGCCCAAATCCCAGCGGATTATCCAGGAATCATCAGATTTGATTAATAATGCAATAGTTGAGTCGAGAACGCTTACCTATGATCTGAGCCCACCGGTTTTATATGAATTTGGTCTGATAGCCGCCATAAAATGGAAGTTGGATCAGATTTCAAAAAAGTTTGGGATCAAAACCCGTTTTCAAAGTAGTGAGGAATCCTTCGAAATTGATAATGATGTAAGAATATTGCTGTACCGTATAATTTGTGAGCTTTTAAACAATGTTATTAAACATGCTGAAGCTGATCTTATCAAAATTGAATTAAGCAGGGATCAGGATAAAATTTTTGTTTGTGTGATTGATAACGGAAAAGGGTTTAATTTTAACTCCAAAGCCAGGTTAACAGATCATGGCGGGTTTGGTTTGTTTAGTATCAACGAACGGTTGGATTCAATCCAGGGATCGATGGTAATCGAATCAAAACCGAAAAAGGGCATGAAGGCCAGAATTATTTTCCCGGTATAAAATTATGAAAATGCCAATTAAAATTCTTATAGCAGACGATCATCAATTATTCCGTGAGGGGTTGGTAAATTTACTTTCCGACTCTGGTGAAATTGAGATTATTGCACAGGCTGAAAACGGCAGGGAGGCGATTGAAAAGGCGAGTATTAATTCCCCTGACATTGTAATTATGGACATTGGAATGCCTGTATAAATGGTGTTGAGGCTACTGCAATTATTAAAAAGGAGATGCCGGCTATAAAAATAATTGCACTCTCGATGCATTCCGAAAAGCAATACATTAAAGGTATGCTCGAAGCCGGAGCTTCAGGGTATTTATTTAAGAACTGTACTTATAACCAATTAATTGAAGCTATTAAAACCGTTTATGCCGGTAAAAAATACCTAAGCGGTGAAATCACTGAAATACTCATCCATGATTATCTTGGAAAAGAGGAGGAATTGGGTGCCCAGGATTCAGATCTTACTGATAGGGAATTGGAAATACTTAAGTTATTTGCTGAAGGCCATTCTACCCGAAGTATTGCTGATAAAATTTTTGTTAGCGTTAAGACGGTTGGGTCACATAAACAAAATATTCTTGAAAAGTTAAATTTGAAAACCACCACAGATCTTGTAAAATATGCCCTTAAAAAGGGCATGATTACATTGGATTAATTCCTTCGACATTAAATAAAAGTCCTATTGTTGTATTTCAGCAAGTGCCTGTCGGATTAACATTTTGTTTCCAAACAATGGTTATTTCCACATTTTGGAACTATGATATTTATCCCTCATAATTTTTCTAAGAAGCTGTCTAAAAATGGATGGAGAAATAAATAGCCCCGTCCTTCAGGTCGGGGAAAATGAAATTGTTCTATT
>JABMQA010000809.1 GCA_013203545.1 Bacteroidota bacterium | reverse complement strand
TGCCTAAAGTGCCTAGAGTTCATAGAGTGCTGAAAGTTTTTGTGACTCTTAACTTTAGCTCACTTTAGTCACTCCCAACTTAGGTTCACTTTAGCTCACTCCCAACTTTAGTTCACTTTAGCTCACTCCAAACTTTAGTTCACTTTAGTCACTTCCCATCCCAGGTACGCCGGTTTCATAAGGATTATCCGGATCGTTGCTCCACTCGAACCAACCACCGTCAAAAACCGAGACCCTGGGCCAGCCCATCAACCAGGCATTAAAAAATGCTTCACTCCCCCGCCAGCCAGTCCCGCAATAAAATGCAAGATGCTTGTCGGGTGTTATTCCGGCATCTTTCCAGATGGCCTCTATTTCATGATATTCACGGGTTGTATGATCCAGATTGCGGTAGTTTTCCATGTGATAGGCGTCCGACCCGCAATTACCAAAGATAGCACCGGGAATTCGGCCTTTCTTCTCAATGTAATTGTATCCACTCACTTCACCGATGTACTCCGGCCAACTTCTTACGCAGACCAGTTCGCCTTCATTTGAGGTCAATAATTCCTTTGCCCCGGGAATGTCCACGGCAAGTTCTGGTTTCTGTGGAATGCCAACGCCAAATTCATTCACAGGTTTTTTGGGAACATCGTCATAGCTGATTTCATACCCTTCATCCTGCCAGGACTGAAACCCACCATTGAGTATCCTTACATCCTTAACACCGGCATACATCATGATAAAGGCACAGCGAACTGCCCCGATATCACCGGCTGCACTTCCCGGAAACGGGTCATCATTGTTCGGGGACATAAATTTTCCGTATAATAATACAGTTGTATCTGCAGTAATACCATGCTGTTGTAAAGCTTCCTGAAGTTCTTCCGGTGAACGTCTGTTCCAGGTCTCGGGTGCTTCCAGAGCAAGTGTATCTATATCCACAGCACCGGGTATATGGCCGCTGAGGTAGGCGTCACGGTTGCGGTAATGCGCATGACAGATCACAAATTTATCATTGTCGTAATGTGGTGGATTGTCGCCTGACAACAATGATTTTAACCAATGGGCCGAGACCAGTTGATGATAACGCTCCAGCCGTTCCATGGGTAAATCGGGATTGGTTGCCCATTCATCGATAAATGAATTATAGAGCCGGATTTTATGATAACCGGCATTTTTAAAATAAAAACCAACCTTTTCGGCTTCGGAAGCAGTATATCCATATATAATTAACTGCTGATCAGGCATTATGCCTTTGCTTCTTACGATTTCTATCCAGTCGAGGTATTTTGTCCATTTCAGGGATAGGCTTTTGGCTCCCCTGATGTGTCCCCCACGGGCTTCGTTTTGCATTTTCCATCCGTTATAAGCATCAACGGGGCGCACATCGATGATGGTGCCCCGTCCTTCCATGACCTTCGCATGAAGGGCAGTTGTTGAAATTGTGTTCATTCGTATTATTCGATTTGATCGATGACTGCGTTAATATTCTCTAAGAATAATGAATTTGAATTAACCGGAAACCATATAATCTTAAACTACAATTCTTAACTATTTGTTCACTTTTGCAAAGCCTGTTCCCAACTACCTTCGAAGAATTGAATTCCATCGGAACCGGATTGTTGAATGTGCTGGGCAAATGAATTCCCCAAACCAATAAGAAACACCATTAACACTATGATCATTGATTTTATCATGATTTTACCCTCCTTCTGATTAAATTGTCAATACTCAGTTTTCCAGGACCATTGATTAACAAAGCCAACAGCATTAACAAATAATACAAGGGGATTTCATAACCATTGTCGCCGGCATTGAAGCCATTTACTCCGTGAACTGTTACAATGGCTACTAACATGGTAAACATTAAAGGTATAGAAATAAACCGCGTTGCCAGGCCGAGGGGCAAAAGGATTACAGCAGCCATTTCGGTTGATGCTGTCAGGTAGGCATTTAATGTGGGCATTGGGATACCCATGCTTCCAAACCATTCGGCAATGCCGTTGATGTTTCCCCACTTCATCGTTGCCGGCCCGTAAAAGCCGTATGCCAGGACTATGCGGAAAAATAATAATGGGAGGTCACTCAAATTGCTTAATCGTTCTATGATGTTTTGATACACTTTAATAGCTTTCATTTATGTTAATTTTTAATGGATAATAAATCTTTGGCTTAATAGTCTGCAATGTGTTTAATTCCTGACAGATTTAATGCGTTTTCTGAAACAGGTTTCAGGAAAAGGTATGATAAACAAGCGTGGGATGATTTAAAAATGCATTTTTATATAAAGAAACCACAAACCCCATAATCCGTAAAGGGAAATCAAAAGAAGTGTTATCGTGTAAGAAGTATAAGCGGTAAAGTGAAATCCGGGCGCTCCCTTGGCAAAATATAAAGTTGATAAACATACAATAGGCCAGTAAACAGTGATGGCTAATGCGCCAACCATTGTAAAGAATCCATACTTTTTCCCTTTGAGCAGTCCAGTAATTCCAGCAATAAACAAAGGCATGTAAAAAACTGTATCACCAAATCCAAATCCCCGGTTAAGGGCCACGCCCACATCGCTAATAAGATGTGCTGACTCCTGAAGTCCTAAAAAAACCGTAAATTCATAGTTGACTAAAGCCATGGTTTGCCCTAACAGAAAAATGATATTTAACAAAATCCCAAAGCCAATCAGGAACCAGAAACTCACTGTTCTTTTAATCATTGGATTTCTCCTATGCATTAGAAATCAAATAAAATGTAATTAGCGTAGTAAAGATAATCGCCATTTTACAACGACTTATCTGAATGAAGCTTACAACAAATGTAAGTATTAAATTGTTAGGTTTCGGTTTTGCGTAAAATTATTATGGCTTAAGTTACTCCAAAAAAAGAGGGGAATTACCCCCTCTTCATTAACAATCAAAAATTAAAAACAACTGCATTCCCTCATGCAATTAATTGATAAGGATTTTCTTAACCTTAACACTGTTATTGGATTCAAGATGTATAAGCTGAACTTTTTTTTATTTGGATTTCCGGATTGATGGAAGTGCCTTGAGAATACCATTCACCGTTGATCTTTCTTTATAATCCGGATCAAACTGGCGCCAGATAATTTTCCCATTTTGATCAATAATGTAGGTGGCTGGTATTGGTAATCTCTGCGAATCGTCTGAATGAGTCTCTTTGAGTTTTGCTCCCAGCATAACAT
>JABMQA010000808.1 GCA_013203545.1 Bacteroidota bacterium | reverse complement strand
TGCAGCGATAGAAATATGCCAAATCCTTAATGATAGTGAAACAAAATTCCCAGGAACAAACCTGAAATTAATTTACAATTTTGCGACAAATGAAACTACGATAGATCAGGAGTTCTGAAATTATGTTGATCTTTGAATACCTGAAACAGCTTGAAAAGTCTAAACAAGAAGAACTTGAATATAAATACCGGAAACGAATAGGTTTTAAAAGGCCGGAAGAATAAGATTAACAACCACGCTGGATCCCAACCTGGCGCGGATTTGCATTCCGCGACTCAATAACCCAACCGTTCACCCGAACGGACGTCCACGTTCGGCTCAATCACCATGGCCTTTGCTGATCGATTGCCTAATACTTACAACAATTAAGGATGTCCCCGCTGATGTGTAGCTATTCATACGATGACTTTAAGTCATCGTATGAATAGCAATGGTCATGGAAAACCCACCAATATGGGACAAGAACCCTGCTTAGGCGGGGTTTCTCGCAAAAACCGTTGCTATAACAAATATTTCTAATTGATCGTGCTTTGTGAGTCTATTCAAAATGAGATGTTCAGCCATCAGTGGGGAGTCAGTGGGTTGGATTACAAATCCGACCCGGCGACGGAATGATGGAAAAATAAGAGGTCATCTAATTGCGCGAAGGAAACGAATCGGATATCCTGTTTTTTATTCGTTCAATTGGTTTAATTCGATGATAAAAACAATTGGCAGAAAAATCATCCCCTTTCAACGGATTCCGATAAAATGTCTCTGTTCACACATGTCCCAAACGGGATGCCTGTGGCAGGATATCTGATATCAACAAAAAAAGCTCCCTCAAATGAGGAAGCTTTTTTTTTATGTAAAAAGAATAATGTTCTTATTCAACAATCATCTTCTTGCTGATCGATTCTTCGCCTGCTGTTACCGTGTAGAAATATACACCGTTTGACAGAGATGAAGCATCGAATGTAATGGTTTGCAGACCGGCGCCCATATTGGTTGCAGGAATATCATAAACCTTTTGTCCCATCATATTGAAAACTTCAAACGAAACAGTTGTATTTTCAACAAGCGTAACGTTAACTGAAGTTGTTCCTGAAGCCGGGTTGGGATAGCTCTGTCCAACAACCATGGTGTTATGCTGGATTGCATCACTTTCTTCGTAACCTGGGATTACAAAGTCGGCAGAAGTATAAGCGAAATCCTGGATGTATTTAAACTGAACCTGTACGGCCGGATCTGCAGGATCCATATCTTCATAAACGATCGGAATAGTGTAGGTATCACCGCTAACAAGCGCTTCGTTACATGTAGCCTGGAAGTAAGCCTGCCACATACCTTCTGAAAATTCAGTTACGTTGTTCGGCACATCTTCACCATCAACAGCTGTCTTCGACATTGTTATCAGATCAATACCACGTGCCCATACGTCAGGCTGCTGGTTATCAACAACACCCGGGAGGTCGGTATCGAGCCATGTGACGAACATTTTTGTTCCGTCAGGTGTACGTGCAATCTGGGTACGGTTGTCTTCGGTGAGGTCGCCAAATGTTCCACGGAAAGTTTTCTGACGTCCGCATTCTGAACCAACCCAGCTGTCACCACCATCAAATGATGAAAGGAGGAAAGCGCCGGTAGGCTGGTATCCTGTAATTGCGGAAACCTGGGTAATAATTGAGTAAGCAGTAGAACCGGTAATACCACAAACAACAGCAATGTGTGGGTTACCCCAAGCGTCAACACTCAGGTCGAAGTCGAAAGCAGTTGTGAATTGAATCTCATCACGATCCGGAATAGGTGGTTCAAAAAGTTCACCCAACTCATCATCGGTAAGGAACGCCTGTACGGCACCAATACCTTCGTCACCGGCAAGGGCAACTGGGATAGGATCCGACCATGATTCACCACCATCTTCTGTTTTCCACAAAATGGGATAATATGAAAAGCCTGATACAATCGGGAAGTCTCCGAAGTCTGAAAGGACAGCAACATAACCAGTGATTCCATCAGGGGCAAATTCAATTTTTTGCAATGCAGGACGGTCAGCAGATCCACCCAACGGATTGCAGTCAATCAGGAACTCTTCGTAAGTAAATCTCTTTTCAGCGTCATCCCAAACACCATGGTTCATGATCATGCTTTCCATGAAAACCATAGCTCCTGATGTCCAGTCCTGGTTGAGGTCGGCACACCATACATCACCCAGATTGGTAAGTGTGTATCCGTCAGGAATGTATTGGTAAAATTCACCATGCGTTGACTTCAGATTTTTGGTGGTATCGTTGATGTCGCCAATTTTCGCACGTCCGTAGCTATAACCCCCCCAGGAACCAGCGCCGTTTGAACCATCAAGGTTCGGAGCCCAGAACTGTACATATGCTTCGTTGGGGTCGGTATTTCCAATGGGATTGAAAACGCCGTGATTCGGATAACGGGCTGCATCGGTATAATATGTACCACCGGCATTTTCGGTACAAACATAAAGTTCAACCATATTGGTCCATGTTACACCACCATCCACAGAAACGTCATAGCCAAGGTCGCCGGAGTATCCTGCCGGATCAAGTGCACCACCCATACGGTGGAAGTTGGTTACCATATTCAGGTCGTTGTTTACATTAACCAGCGACTTCTGACCACCGGCATATCCGTATCCATACGCATTGGCTGAAGTACCAATATTTTGTACGGTAACGAAATCGGTGTTTTTGAAAGTCCTGACTGGTGTAGCGGGCTGTTGAGCTACGCCAAGAGAATAAGCCTTTGCAGGTTCGAAAGCAATGTCTTCAGCAACAATTGCTTTCTCGGCTTTCAGATTTGTTTTGAGCACACCCTGTGCCATTGCTGCGAAACCGAATACCACAGCTACAAGAAAAAGTAATGTTTTCTTCATGGTAAAACTTTGATTTAGTTAGTAAATGATTTAAAATCTAATTTTAATTGCAATTTGAGTTCACAAATATATAAAATTTTATACTTCTGGTTTTAATAAAAATTTTTCTCCCCCAAAAATGAAAAACTTTTCTCAATAATAGTAGTATCTGTTTAGTAAAACGAGGCTGTCTCAAAACTTGTGTTTGTATGGGTTTTGAGACAGTCCCTTAATTTTAAAGTCCCCTTAATTTGTAATTTTACTCAACAATCATTTTTTTCGTGACCACCTCATTACCCGAAGATATTTTATAAAAATAAACGCCTTTCGGGTAAGATGCAACATCAAAGGAAATGATTTGTATTCCTGATTGACATGTTAATGTCCCGGTTTCATATATTTTATTCCCAATGATGTCGAAAATTTCAAAATTAACAGATGCAGCCTGGTTTAAGCAAATTTCCACCTGCGTAAGTCCATTTGCAGGGTTTGGATAATTCTGACTTACTTTTAACTTTTCACCTGTTAACTGAGCAGGGCCATTTATCCCTGGGATGACAAAAGCATCATCTGAGTATGAAAAATCACTGATATACCTGTAATGCACAGGCTGGCCCGGATCAAATGGATCTTCCATGTCCTCGTAAGTAATGGGTATGGTATAGACCCCATTATCTTCCAAAACATATCTTGCTGTTACCTGGAAGTAGGCCTGCCACATGGCATCAGAGAATTCGGTTACATTGTCCGGCGCATCTTCACCTGCGGCATTCTGCGTAAGCATGTAGTTTACCATATCAACGCCCCTGGCAAAGATATCGGGTGAAGTATTTTCTTCGATACCAGGAAGCTGCGTGTCATTCCATGTAACAAACATCTTGGTTCCATCCATGGTAGATGCAACCTGAACACGGTTGTACTCGTTGTAATCAGTTTCGAACACGCCCTCATAAGTGTGGAGTGTTCCCAGGTGGTGTGCCAGCCATGTTTCCCCACCATCGGGTGAGAAAATATCAAAAACCCCAAAAGTTTCAGGTTCGATTATAATAAACCCAGGATCTTCTGCTGAAAGGAAGACGGAACATACCAGGTGCGGGTTCCCCCATTGGTCAATAGTAATGTCGCTGTTAAAATAAGGCACATCATATAAAATGTCATCCCTGTCGGGTAATTCGCCAAAAATTTCTATCAGCTTTTCGTCAGACAGCCAGTTCTTGATACCCTCAATTCCATCGGATCCTGATACCTCTATACTGATAATTTCCTGATCGTCCCAATTATCACCTCCATCGGTGGTTCTGAGCAACAGGGGATAGGATCTGCCATCCATGTTGGGTACGGTGAAGTTTTCGTTATTCCAGTATATGTATCCAATTTGTCCATCGGGTGAAAAAGCCATTTTCAGATACCGTGCGTAATCGCATTCAACAGGAACGAGTTGCTCTTCATATACAAAATCGGTGGTTTCTTCATCCCAGGTACCTCTCCAGACCATAATGTTCCCGAGGTATGATACATAGGAACTCTCCAAACAAGCGTCGGCCATGTATGTAACACCCTGTTGTGTCATTTCGAAAGCTGTGGGAATGCCCCTTGCATATCCTGCTGCCAGGTTGGAGGTAATGTAATGAACTGTTGTGTCGGTCGGATCCCCAATACTGGCAGATCCCCATGTGTATGAGCCCCAGTCGCCGCCATTGGATCCGTCGAGCGAACAGGAAAAGAAAGGAAGATAGGCATTGTTGGGATCGGTATTTCCAGCTGGGTTATAGAGTGCCCCCTGTGGGTACCTTGCACGGTATTCTTCGTACTGGACACTATATATTTCACGGTTTACCTCCCATGTCAATCCGCCATCCATGGAAATATCAATCGCCAGGTTGCCAGAGTTGGGCGGAACGGTCATACGGTGTGTGTTTACCACCGTGTTTAAAACATTATCTGCCCAAACGATGGTTGAAGCCCCATTGTTATAACCATAGCTATAGGAATTGGCAGCATCGCCAATCGGAATGATGGTTATGAAATCCGTTCCTTTAGTTGATTTCAGAAGCCGTGCTTTACGTGAAGCATCATCCATTAACGAATTGTTTATGGGAACCCCATCATTTGAGATTTGCTGTTCAGGCGAAGGTATTCGTGATTGCCTGATTCCGGGTTGGACCTTTAAGCCATACTGTGCAAATGTTGACACAGCAATGAGCATACTTAAGAAAAGTAATGTCTTTTTCATGGTACTTTTTGTTTAGTTAATTAAAAAAATTAAACTCGGTCAAAGTTTTTCAAAAATTAAACTGCGGTATTGTGATGTCAGTAAAAACAAAAATAAGAAATCCACTTTCCTGTACATTTACCAATCAGTAAAAGGAAGGATTTAAAAAGTTAACGGTAAGGAAATTATTTGAAACGTTATAATTATCCATACTGAAGAAATTCTCGGAAATGTTGGGCCATCTGATTTCAAATCTTCCAGGGATGGCATCCCTCCCAAGTCGCCAGACCTCGGAGTCAAAAAAGGCCTGGTATTCGGTGGTCATTCAATAGTCATTAATTTCCAAAATGATAACGAAGCTAAATCCGCCAGTTAGTGAAACTACATGCTAAAACAACGACAGGGATGCCATCCCTCGAAATGATATAATTGTCCATACTGAAAGAAATTTTCGGAAATGTTGGGCCATCTGATTTCAAATCTTCCAGGGATGGCATCCCTCCCAAGTCGCCAGACCTCGGAGTCAAAAAAAAGCCTGGTATTCAGTGGTCATGACAATAAATGACGGCATAGCTAAATGACAACACAAAGATGGGGAAGCAACGTACGTGTGGGAAAACAATTGAACTTGAATACTACACTGCTAAATTGGTGCTCACATTTTATAAATCAACGTGTTAATGTTCATGCCTGCACCAACAGATGCGAAGACAAGGACATCACCTATGTTTATTTTATGCGATTTCAAATTATCCTTTAGTATGAGATCTAATAAAGTGGGTATGGTAGCCACAGATGAATTGCCCAACCAGGAAATTACCATCGGCATGATGTTTTCAGGCACGGTAATAATATCATACAGGCTATAAAGTCTTTTTAATATCGCGTCATCCATTTTTCCATTAGCCTGATGGATCAGCACTTTCTTAATTTCGCGAATTTGGATCTTGCTTTTTTCTATACAATCTTTAATCGCTTGCGGTACCCTTTCAAGTGCATATTGATAAAGCTTACGGCCATTCATTTTTAAAAAAACGTCATCTTTGTTTCCAGTACCGGGATGGTATGATTTGCCCATGTATAACATTTTGGAATGTAAAAGGGTGTCGGAGCGTGTTTTATGTGCAAGTATTCCAATGGGGTTATCACTCGTTCTGGCTTCCAACATGGTGGCACCAGCGCCATCAGCATACAGCATACTGTCTCTGTCGTGTGGATCTGAAACCCTTGATAATATATCAGCGCCGATTACAAGTACCTTTTTGGCATCCCCTGATTTTATGAAATAATCAGCCTGAATTGTTGCCTGCAACCAGCCAGGACAGCCAAACGGTAAATCGTAAGCTACTGTATAGGGATTTTTTATTTCTAATTTATGTTTTACCCGTGCAGCTATACTTGGTACAATATCCAACTGCTTATTGTTGTGTTTTACATCGCCAAAATTATGTGCAACAATAATATAATCTAATTCTTCCTTATCAATGTTTGCTGATTTAATGGCTTCAATTGCAGCATAATAGGAAATATCAGAGGTTACCAAATCGTCGGTAACATACCGTCTTTCTGCAATGGTTGTAATTTCCAGAAACTTATCAATTATTTCTTCATTCGTTTTTTCAAGCTTTTCCCCACCCAGGTCATAAAATTCATTGGTGAGAAAATCTTCATTTCTGATTCGCTTTGATGGAATGTAACTCCCTGTTCCTGTAATCACACTATAAAATGTCCTGTTCATAGTATTGGTTTACTTTTGTCTGTTAAGCTGGCAACAAGTGTATTAAAAATATCAAGATTTTGTTCCAAGATGAATCTTATTGGTTTGCTGGTTTTTTTCGCTCTCAATAAATAATTTCCGATAGGTAATATGTTTTTTTGCGAATTTTCCACCAACCGCTTCGTGAAGCGCTCTCATTTTCAGGTTAAAATCCCCCACCCACGACAGTTCAACTTCAGTGATGTGTGGCCGTGTATCGAATGCCCAACGCAATTTTTTAAATATTGCCGATTCGATACCATGTTTCTGAAACTTAGGAACTACACCCATTACTGTAATCCGGGTCCGGGTTATCTCTTTCCGTTTTTTATAATACAAAAACCTGATTTTGCTCCAAAGGTTTAATTTTCCGTTGAAATGCCTGAATATCTGATTAACATCCGGGAACATGACTAAAAATGCGATGGGCTCATTTTCATGGTAAACAAACCAGATAAGCTCCTCCTCAAGTATGGGTTTGGCTTTTTTTAGGCTGGACCATAGATCCTCAATATTTATAGGCGTGAAATGCTCATGATGTACCCAACTTTCGTCATATATTTTCTTAAGGTCTGTAACATATTTTTCAGCATTCGAATATGTAAAGTGCTCATAGGTGAATCCCGGTTTTCTGTAGATCCATTCAGCAATTTTCCAGAACCGTTCGGGGAAAGGAACAGTCATATCCAGGTGGTTGGTCACCTGCTCGAAAAAAGAAAAGAACCCATAGTTTTCAAAAAACCTTTTATAGTATGGGAAATGATAATTCATGCCATAACTGGGCTGAAATTGATACCCTTCTGCAAGCAATCCCCAGAAGTTATCATTTTCACCAAAATTTATTGGTCCATCCATGGCTTCCATCCCTTTACCTTCGAGCCATTTTTTACCGGCATCGAAAAGCATAAATGCCGCTGCTTCATCATCAATACACTCAAAAAATCCGATCCCACCGGTGGGCTGCTTATAGGTCGCTGCTTTTTTCCGATTATAAAAAGCAGCCACCCTCCCAATCAATTCATTATTATCATCTATCAGAATCCATCTAATGGCATCACCATCTTTGAAGTATGCATTTACCTTCCGGTCAAAAATCGATTCGATGTCTTTATCGAGTGGAGATATCCATTTGGGTTCATCCTTATAAATTTCGCGTGCCGTTTTGTAAAACCGGCGCACTAATTTAGGGTTGGTAACTTCAATTAATTTCATTTAGTATTTGATATTTGTGACCACAAATGTAGTATTAAATTCAATTTGTTGTTCTCAGTCTTTTACGGATACCTGAGATTTTTCTCCGTTCACCAATCATCAATCACTGATCACCGATCACCAATTATCGATCACCGATCACCGATCACCAATCACCAATCCTCTCACATAATGTCAAACTGAAATCCGTAAAATGACGGGCGGACATGCAATTTGAACATGAATGAAGCAAGGAATTATTAAAGAAATTGAACAATTCAACTACCAATATAGCAATACATATTAATAAAGGTGAAAAACCGTTTATCTTTGCAGTAAATATCTTTCATCTTGAAGAAGCTGTATGTATTTGTTTTAAAATCGTATGCCGGGCCACTGGTACTTACATTTTTCATATCCCTGTTTATCCTGGTTATGCAATTCTTGTGGAAGTATGTGGATGAACTTGTGGGCAAAGGCCTGGAGGGGTTCGTTATAGCCAAACTATTGTTTTATGCTTCTTCCACCTTTGTTCCGCTTGCATTACCACTTGCCATTTTGCTATCATCACTGATGACCTTTGGAAACCTGGGCGAAAATTACGAGCTTGTTGCTATGAAAGCTGCAGGGATTTCGTTGAGGAGAATCATGAAACCGCTGGTAGTCCTCTCCATTTTAATTAGTTTTTTTGCCTTTGCATTTTCAAATTATGTGTTGCCAATTGCCAACCTGAAGTTTCATTCACTGTTGTATGATGTGAGGCAGCAAAAGCTTACACTAAACATTAAGGAGGGTATTTTTTACAATGGAATAGAAGGTTTTACAATCAGGATTGGCGAAAAGGATGATGATGAGAACATAATCAGGAATGTTAAGATTTATAACCACTCTGAAAGAATGGGAAACATCAAGCTTACTACGGCAAAATGGGGTAAAATGGAGTTGGCGCCTGATAAATCAACGCTGGTTTTCAGGCTGTACGATGGTAATAATTATGAAGAAATTGTGGATCGTAAAAACTATAAATTTACCCGGCCTTTCCAGAGAAGTAAATTTAAGGAACAAACACGTAGGTTTAGTGATTTGGACTTTGCCCTGAACCGGACTAATGAGGCGTTGTTCAGGAATAACTACCAGATGATGAATTTGATTCAGTTGATGCAGTCGGAGGATTCGTTAACAGCGGAACTTGAACTTCGCAAACAAAGATTTTATAAAACAATAAATGATCGTTTTGCCTATCTGCAGAAATTGGATTCCACTCAAATTTTGCCTGATACAATTGCTATGGATACCCTTGGGATATTCCCGGGTTTAAAGGAGAAAAAGAGTAAACTCAGGGCACTGGAGTATGCCCTGCAGTCGGCAAGATCTGTAAAAAACACCATCGAATACAGCAAGGGCGATTTTGAGGATCGTGATAAAAGAATATGGAAACATGAGATCGAGTGGCACCGGAAATTCACCCTTTCGATTGCCTGTTTGGTATTGTTTTTTATCGGAGCGCCTTTGGGGGCAATAATCAGGAAGGGTGGCCTTGGACTGCCGGTTGTGGTTTCAATCTTCTTTTTTGTGATTTTTCACATCATTTCAATTACGGGTGAAAAATATGCCAAGGCCGGGATCCTTGATCCAAAAATTGCCATGTGGCTCGCCTCTGCGGTGCTGTTCCCGTTGGGAGTATTCCTCACCTATAAGGCCACCACGGACTCACCCATACTTGATGCAGATTCCTGGAACAAGTTTTTTAAAAAAATCCTGTTCTTTGTCAAACCCAATAGTAAAAAAAACCAACCCGGGCATGAACATTCTGATACTTTGTAACAAGTCACCATTTCCACCAAAAGAGGGCGGCCCCATTGCAATGAATGCCATTATTGAGGGCTTAATAAACGCTGGGAACAGGGTAAAGGTACTGGCTATTAATACGAACAAATATGGGGCTGAGATAGAAAAAATACCTCTGGAATACCGTGAAAAAACCAGCATAGAGTTCGTTTATATTGATTTGTCGATTAAACCGCTTGATGCATTTATTAATCTGTTTTCTTCCAAATCATACCATGTTGAGCGGTTTATTTCCGAAAGCTTCAGGGACAAATTAACAGCCATCCTCAAAAATGAAGAATTTGATATCGTTCAGCTCGAAACACTCTATATCAGCCCCTATATCGGGACAATCAGAAAATTTTCGAAAGCCAAAATCGTATTAAGATCCCATAATATCGAACACCTGATCTGGAAGCGTGTGGCTGCTGTAAGTACGAATCCTTTGAAGAAAGTTTATCTCCGTTATCTTTCAAAGAAATTAAAGAATTATGAGTTGGACATGCTAAACCAGTACGATGGCATTGCCACAATAACCAAAAAGGATGGTGATTATTTCGTAGGTTTGGGATGTGGAATTCCGGTCACGGATATTCCATTTGGTATTGATATGAAAAATTTCAGGGAAAACCCGGGCATCGAAGATGAATTTCCGTCATTATTTCATATAGGGGCAATGAATTGGATGCCAAATGAAGAGGGGATCAAATGGTTTCTTGATCTGGTTTGGCCGGAGGTTAACAGGCAATTCCCGGATCTAAAATTTTTTCTGGCCGGTCGGGAAATGCCACTTTGGTTAAGGAGCTCAAAATTGGCAAATGTTATGGTCGTTGGCGAAGTTGATGATGCCTTTGAATTTATCTACTCAAAAAGCATCGAGATCGTTCCATTGTTTTCAGGTAGCGGAATACGTATTAAGATCATCGAAGGGATGGCAGCTCAACGCGCTGTGATCTCCACAAGCATTGGTGCCGAAGGAATTCAGGTAGAGAATGGTAAAAATATCCTGCTGGCAAATACGCCTCAGGAGTTTGTTGAAGCGATAAAGAAGTGCGTATCCGACAGGGAATATTGTAGAAAATTGGGTGAAAATGCCAGGGCGCTTATCGAAAAAGATCATTCAAATTCGCAATTGATGAAGAAACTGGTTGATTTTTACCACCATATTTTGGCTAACTAAAGCCTGAAATTATAAATTTGCCGGATGAAAATTTTGGTCATTCTATCACGCATACCTTACCCACTTGAAAAAGGTGACAAGCTTCGTGCTTTTAACCATATTAAATACCTGGCTAAAAATAATGAGATCGTTTTGTGTGCCCTGAATGATGAGCCCATTCATCCGGATACCGGCACCAAACTTAAACCATATTGCTCCGCCACACATTTTTTTAATATTTCAAAGACAAGTAAAATAATAAACCTCCTGAGGGCATTTTTTAAAGGTATTCCATTTCAGGCCGGTTATTTTTATAACAGGCGGGTAAAGCAGAAAATTAACGCGATTATTGACAACGAAAAACCCGACCATATTTTCTGCCAGCTTATCAGGGTTGCGCCCTATGTCATGGACAGCACAGTTACCAAGACGCTCGACTACCAGGATGTGTTTTCAAAAGGTATAGAGCGACGAATTGAAAAAGCACCACGCTATTTACGGCCATTGTTTAAATCAGAATACAGGAGGTTGCTCCGGTTCGAAAAGCTTGTATTTGATAGGTTTGACAACAAAGTGATCATCTCAAAACCTGACAGGGACCTGATTCCTCATCCTGATAAAGATAAAATTCAAATTATCCCAAACGGTGTGGATATGGATTTTTTTCACCCTATGGATCGCAAAAAAGATTACGACCTGGTTTTTATTGGAAACATGGGATATCCACCAAATGTTGATGCCGCCGGATACCTGGTGAATGAAATTTTGCCCCATGTCCATAAATCCAAACCGGATGTAAGGGTACTCCTGGCCGGAGCCACCCCCGACAAACGTGTACTTGCACTTCAGTCGGAAAATGTGCAGGTTACCGGATGGGTCGACGACATCAGGGATTGTTATGCCAGGGCTAAAATATTTATCGCACCCATGCAGATCGGGACGGGTTTGCAAAATAAATTGCTCGAAGCGATGGCCATGAAAATCCCCTCGGTAACCTCCGGTCTGGCAAATAGCGCACTGGGGGCAAAGCACCAGGAAGAGATACTTGTTGCGGAAAAACCAGCGGAATATGCGCAGTTAATTTTAAATCTACTCGATAATCCTGAATTTTCAAATAAGCTGGCAGAAGCAGGGCATCAATTTGTACAACAAAATTATTGTTGGGATAGTGCCACGGCAAAAATGGAAAAGTTAATGGTTGAATCGGTGTTAGCCTTCAAAAAACTGTTATGAGGAATTCACAAAGTATATCATCAGATTAGTTTCATTAATAGTCACTAAACAAAATCATTTTTATGGAAGCAAAAATTAAGCATTACCGCATTTCACTTTTGATCAATGGTGTGATAGCCATATTGTTCGGGCTTTTCGCACTGTTTGTTCCCGGTGGAACTGCATTAACAGTAGTTAAATACTTTGGACTGGTCCTGATTATCGGGGGAGGTTTTGGCTTGGTAAATGCCATGCAAAACATGAAGTTGAAAAAATCCTATTTTTCGATACTCTTCAGTTCTATAGTTGGAATTCTGGCGGGTCTTTTTATTATGATCTATACGTCAAAGAGCCTTGAAATTTTTGCAATCGTCATTGGCATCTGGGCGGTAATCCTGGGTGTAATGCAGCTTATCATTGCCTGGAATGTGATGTCGGGAAATAAAAGCAAGAAGCTGGTGGTATTCAATGGTATCCTGACACTGGTGTTCGGATTGATTCTCTTTTTTAATCCGCTCGAATCGGTTAAGGCACTTACTGTCGTTGTGGGGATTCTCGCACTGATGTTTGGTGGGATACTCATTTATCTCAATATTATTTTCTCAAATATTGAGCAAAGCGATAAGTAATATTTCGATGCCGGTGTTAAGTTTGCTGCTAAATGTCTAAAGTGATGAATAATATTTTCAATAGGTGTTTAGGCTCTTAGAAAGTCAATAATGATAACATGTTAACGATGT
>JABMQA010000807.1 GCA_013203545.1 Bacteroidota bacterium | reverse complement strand
CCCACTGCCGACTGCCGACTGCCGACTGAAGACTAATAAATAGACGATACGATTTTAACACAACAATAGAGACAATAAAGCAACAGGAATAACATGAAACAATTCCTCGGATTCGTAAGAAAAGAGTTTTACCATATATTCAGGGATTACCGGACGCTGATGATATTGTTCGGGATACCCACCATGCAACTGCTCCTGTTCGGATTTGCCCTTACCAATGACATTAAAAATGCTGAAATAGCCATTCTGGATAACTCTAAAGATGAGATGAGCCGAAAGCTTACACAGAAAATCCTCTCCTCGGGATATTTCATGTTATCAGAAAATCTCCAATCGGAAAAAGATATTGAGCCAGCCTTCAGGAAAGGGAATTTGAAGGTGGTGCTTATTTATGAAAACAATTTTGCTGAAAAGATACAACGTGAGGGTTCGGGTTCCATACAGATGCTTGCAGATGCCTCCGATCCCAACGTGGCACGTATTCTCACCAACTACCTTATGGGGATAGTCGGCAATTTTCAAAACGAGCTGATGCAGGACAGAAAAATACCCATTGAGATTATTCCGGAAGTGAAAATGCTTTATAACAGCGAACTCAAAAGTGTGTTCATGTTTGTACCAGGCGTGATAACGGTTTTGCTTCTGCTGATCTCTGCCATGATGACCTCCATCTCAATCGCCCGCGAAAAGGAGGTGGGAACCATGGAGGTGCTGCTGGTTTCGCCATTGCGCCCCATCCAGATTATTGTCGGAAAGGTAATCCCATATGTTATTCTGGCTTTTGTAATGGCTGTTGTAATTCTACTGCTGGGTTATGTGGTCTTTGCTGTTCCGATACGTGGAAGCCTGGTACTTTTGCTGTTTTACAGTATTGTTTACATCATCCTTGCGTTGTCACTGGGAATTTTTATTTCTACCATGGTCAATACCCAGCAAATTGCGATGATGATATCCATGGTGGCACTGTTGCTACCAACGATCATGCTTTCAGGGTTTATTTTCCCGATCGAAAATATGCCGTGGCCCCTGCAGTGGCTGGCCAACATTATCCCTGCAAAGTGGTTTATCATCGTGCTTCGTGGAATTATGCTGAAAGCCATTGGGATTGGTATTTTATGGAAAGAAACCCTGATTCTTTTCGGAATGATCCTGATTTTTATTACCCTGAGTGTTAAAAAATTCAAGATCAGGTTGGAGTAGGCAGTATAACCCTGTCAGGGTTTAAAACCCTGACAGGGTTTAAACTGGCCCGGGGATTTAGTTCTTGCTATCAACAAAACTAAACAGGAAAAATGCGAACAATCATATTTCTAATTCAGAAAGAGTTTCTTCAGGTCTTCCGCAACCGGATGATGTTACCCATTATTTTCGGTGTACCGGTAATCCAATTACTCATTCTGGCCTTTGCGGCAACATTCGATCTTAAGAACATCAATACCATTATTGTGGATAAGGACAGGTCGCCCTCTTCACGCGAATTGATCGGGAAATTTAAGGGATCAACATTTTATACCATAGTGGATTACTCGCCGGATCACAACCAGGCTTTACAATCAATAGCAAGAGGAACCGCTGATTTAATTATTGAAATCCCTCAAAATTTCGAAAGGGACCTGGTGAATGAAAAAGCTTCAAAAATAGGATTGACAATAGATGCCATCAACAGCTCTGAGGCAAGTCTGGCTTTCGCCTATACCTCAGCCATTGTGAAGGATTACAACCTGAGCCTTGTCGCCGAAATGATCGGGCAGGATGTGAAGCAACCCATCAGGGTGAATTATTCCTACTGGTTCAACCCGGAGCTGGATTACAAAACATATATGGTTCCCGGCATTCTCGTGCTATTGGTGACCCTGATCGGGATGTTCCTATCGGCGATGAATGTGGTACGCGAAAAAGAGATCGGTACCATAGAGCAGATTAATGTAACGCCGGTGAAGAAATACCAGTTTATTGCCGGCAAGCTTGCTCCCTTCTGGATCATCGCACTTTTTGAACTGGCCTTCGGACTCGTGGTAGCAAAGTTGATTTTCAACATTCCTTTTGTGGGGAGTGTCTGGCTAATATTTGGTGTGGCAGCGGTTTATCTGTTGGTGGTATTAAGTCTTGGACTGTTCATATCCACCATTTCCGATACCATGCAGCAGGCGATGTTTGTATCCTTCTTTTTTATGATAATCTTTATCTTGATGAGCGGACTTTTCACAGCTGTGGAGAGCATGCCCCAATGGGCCCAGACAGTCAATATCATCAATCCCCTGGCATATTTTATCAAGATCATGCGTATGATTATGCTCAAGGGTTCGGAATTCAGGGATATATTCGATCCTTTCAGGGCTCTGGTTATTTATGCAGTTGTTGCGCTGTCGGTGGCGGTGTGGAGGTACAGGAAGGTGGCGTAGGGGACTTCAAATATTGCAATTGATCGTGGTTTTGTCAATCCAACCCTTACAAAATAATGTTGTTTTGTCAATTTTAAATTGACAAAATGTATTATCTTTGTCAGAAATAAAATGACAAATGGACATTATTAAACAAATAATTCTTGAAAACCAAGATTTTATCGCTTCAAGAAATTTAATTGCCAGAGAGGTAAATATCCCAAAAACAGATAACATTATCATCTTTACTGGAATAAGACGATCAGGTAAAACCAGTTTTTTGTATTTGGAAGCCCGAAAAATTCCAATTGAAAAAGTGTTGTACCTTGATTTTGAAGATGAAAGGCTTACCTTTATCAATTCACTTCCAAACTATGAAGTTATTCTTGAAAGTTACTGCGAACTTTATCCTGATACTCAGCCGATACTTTTTCTGGATGAGGTTCAAAGTCTTGATAGCTGGCACCTTTTTGTTAAGAGACTCCATGCCAAAGGATTCAAGGTATTTATTTCCGGCAGCAATGCTGACCTGTTAAGTCGCGAAATAGCAACCTATGTTTCAGGACGCGGTATTGAGATTTTTGTTCACCCATTTTCATTTAATGAATTTCTCAAATTCAAAAATATCGATCATTCCATCAAAAGCCGGCTTACCAAAAAAGCCCTGTTAAAATCAGCATTCAATGAATATTTAACTTATGGCGGATTTCCGGAAGTTGTAAAAGCCGAACAAAATGATAAAAGAATAATTATCAAAAATATTTTTTCGCTTATTTTTTACAAAGACCTTATTGCCAAACAAAACCGAAATGAAACCCTGATGAGGCTGATCATTCAAAAAGTGAATGAAAATGTCGGCAAGGCATTTTCTTTATCAAATATGGCCAATAAGATCAATCCTGTATATTCCACAAACCGACAAACTGTTCACGAATATTACCAATTGCTGCACCTCCCCTATCTGATTGATGATATGGTTCAATATCGAAAATCAATATTGAAACGAGAAAGCGAACGAAAAGCCTATTTTGCCGATAACGCTCTAATTTCTAATCTGTCGGTTGGGCAAGATTACGGAAAACTACTTGAAAATATGGTGTATAATTCATTATTTCAAACCCGGGAGGAAGTGTTTTATTACAAAACATCCAATTCGCTTGAGGTAGACTTTTTGACGGAAAAGTCAGGGAAAAATGAACTTTTCCAGGTTTCATATGATATTTCCAACTCAACAACCTTTGAAAGAGAAATTAAAGCATTGCAAAAGGCTATGAAAGAAACAGGATTAAAGGAATCCATTTTGTTGACTGCCGACCAAAAACAAACCATTGAAACCAATGGCCATAAAATCAATATTCTTCCATGCTGGGAGTGGCTTCTTGATAATGAGCAATAGCAGTTTGCAGGACAGATGGGGAATCACCCAATGCCGTAAAAAATGAAATCATCAACTTTGAAAATTCCCATCATCAAACCACATTATTGTTATATTCGCATTAGTTTTGATTTCGAGGTAATAATATGAATACCAAAAAGGTGAAACATGATAGAAACGATTAATGCCCTTATCGTTGATGATGAAGCCAAAGCAATTGCGCTGTTTCAAAAATTAATTTCGGAATTTGACGAAGTAAATGTGGTGGCCGTTGCCCAAAATGTTGATGATGCGGTTGATGCCATCCTTGAGTATAAACCCGAATTGGTCTTCCTGGACATCCAGATGCCAAACAAGAATGGATTCGAACTCCTGCACGAGATCAGGGATTTTAATATCCAGCCTACCATTATTTTTGTAACAGCTTTTGACGGGTATGCCATCGAAGCCATCCGTCACTCGGCATTCGACTATCTTACCAAGCCTGTTGACCTCCGACTATTGATAAAGGCCATCAGGCGGTACCAATGTGAAAAATCAAAGCTGAATGGAAAGGAAAACATAGAACTGGTTTTAAATCACCTGAAGCCAGGTAAAATAAAATTCAATACCCGGACCGGATCCATCTTTCTGGCACCCGAAGAAACCCTTTACCTACAGGCTGAAGGAAATTACACGGAAATATTTTTAACCAATGATACTTCCCAAATGGTAAGCATGTACCTTGCAACGGTACTGGAAAAACTACCTGTGCATCTGTTTTTCCGCATCAGCAGATCCGTTGCTATAAACCTGGGTTATTTAAAACAGGTGAACCGCAAAAAGAAGATATGTGAACTGGAGATTGAAGGAAAGACTTATGAGGTCAGGATACCGGTAAAATATGTAAGGCTATTGGATGAGAAAATGTAATTTGAAACACAATTACCCATGAATAGAATATTGAACTTGTTTTTAAATCCATTTGTAATTTCCCTGCCAATTGCGCTGGTTGTGATTCTCTTGCTGCCTTCTTTCTTCGATAGGTATAAAGTTGAATTGGTGAAACAAAAAATGACAAGAATAGACCAAAACTATTTTCACGATCTTAACCATGATTCCCTGAGTGAAAGTATTACACTTAGCTATGAAAGAGAAAATCTCACAGACCCTTGCTTAAAATGCTGGACGGATTTATTCGTAAGTGGGGATAGAACATTTATACAACAATACAATTCACCAAAAAGATGGCTTCCGAAGCACGACCTTATGTTTGGAGATTTTGATAAAGACAATATCGAAGAGGTTTACTTTTTTGAATATAGTTCGGATTCATTGTTTTTAAAAGGAATCGACCCTATGGGGACTGGAAAAATTATTGTCGATGATTTTATTGCCAAAGTTAAAATTACCTAAAACCTGCATGCGGCCAATAATTTGCCCGATTTTCGAATTACGGATGGTGGTTTTTTTGATTTGAACCACGATGGATACAAAGAGTTGGTATTCTGCATTCATGCTTTTTTGAGCAAGGAACCACGGGCCATTTATGCTTTTGATATCCATAACAAAAAGCTTATGGTTAATGATGTAAAATATGCGGTCATTAATAATCCTGTTGTCAACCATAATCCCGCCACAGGGTTCATTATTACTGTCCATAGCTCAGCGCCCGAAAATGCCCCGGGCCCGTTTCGAGAATATTTTTCAGATTCACTCACATATTTATTTGTTTTCAATGAAAAGCTTGAATTCCTGTTTCCACCGGTTGTGCAAACCAGAAGGAAATCGGGCATAGGATCTATTGCAATAAATAAAGGCGCCGAATTATTTATTTATGCCATATTCAATGGTGAAACCAACCAGGATACCTCATGGCTAATGAAATTAAATACACAGGGCGATTTGATTGCCCGGAAAAGCCTTTATAGCCGTCATTATGGTTTTTTTAGCTACAAGGGCCACAGCAACTCCAATTTAATATTAGTCAATCGATCAACAGATGAGATATTTGAGGTTACACCACAACTGGATTTTATTAAACGGAAGAACAATGTACTGTTGGGAGATAAAATTCACCAATTTGATTTAAATAATGATGGAGTATTGGAATTGATAACCTGCAGGTGGAATATTTCAAAAGTATTTATTTATCAAAAAGGTTTCAGGCACCCTGTAATTATCGATTTCCCTGAGCTTGATGCTAAGCATTTCCAAGTGTCGAAATGTAATTTTATGGATGGGGGCGCCAATTTCTATTTTCAAAGTAATGGAAAAGGCCGGTATTATCTCTTTTCTAAAAATGATTTTTACTTTTTCAAATACCCTTTTTACCTGGGATTGTACCTTGCTATTTCACTATTTTTGTATTTGCTATTGAAACTCCAAAAACAAAACCTCCAGAAAAAATTTGAACAGGAAAAACGGATGACCGAACTCGAGTTACTAACCATCAAAAACCAGATCGACCCGCATTTCACCTTTAATGCCATCAATACGCTCAGCGCATTTATTTATAGTGAAGATAAAAAGTCGGCACATCAGTTTCTGGTTGGCTTTTCAGGCCTGATCAGGAATACGCTGAACAACAGCACGAAAATATCAATCCCTTTAAAAGATGAAATCGAATTTGTGGAGAATTATTTGAAATTACAGCAGTTTCGTTTTGTGAATAAATTTGATTTCGCATTTCAGATCGACCAAAACGTTGATGTAGATTTAATGGTTCCCCGCATGATCATCCAGACTTTTGCCGAAAACGCCGTAAAACATGGTTTGGTAAACAAGGTAGGAAAAGGAATGCTAACTATTGCGATTCATCCCTCAGGCGATATTCATACGATGACTCAAAGTCATCGTATGAATAAGCCGGAACCAGCCCGCCTTCAAATCGAGATCACCGACGATGGCATAGGCCGCAAAAAATCCAAACAAGCACAAAACTACAGGCAAACATCCACTGGCCATGGCCATCAGATCATCAAACAGATTGTAGAGATGTATAACAGGCTGAATAAAACAAAAGTATCTTTTGAAATAACGGATTTGTATGACGCGGATAAAAAGTGTATTGGAACAAAAGTTTTGATACAAATTTAATAGTCCAAATTCTTCAGGGCAGATTCCCGGTCTTCAATATTCATACGATGACTCAAAGTCATTGTATGAATAATCCGACCCGTCTTCAAATCGAGATCACCGACGATGGCATAGGCCGGGAAAAATCCAAACAAGCACAAAACCTGTTCAGACGAAGAATCTATTATTTTTTTTTCGGACAGTAGTGATAATTATTCAAGGGTCGCATCTTATTCTTTAATACAACTCCCGGGACATCTATTTTCAAAATCCTTCACCCTGAGAAAATGGGGGTTCACCCAGAATTAGTATAGCCTGATCCAATAAGATAGGTGTCAGGTTGAATCCGGTACTTTTCAATTTAATTTTACCAAATTAGTAACCAACAAAAATTTAAAATTATGAAACACAAACTTACTTTTACAATTGTTTTTATGCTATGCATTGCCT
>JABMQA010000806.1 GCA_013203545.1 Bacteroidota bacterium | reverse complement strand
CCTTTGAAATCAATAAAAAAATCAAATAATTTCAATTTGAACCATCAAGATTCATGTTTTCTTCTATTTGATAATGCCTCATGTAACTCAATTTCATTCGAGCAATTCCTTGGTTCATTTGTTGAGAAACATCAAATCATAATTGGTGAACCTTTCATAACAAAATATCACATAAAATATAATACTGCTTTTAATCCACTGCATAGCAGACAACCCGATTATGTTAGCCTTTTTAAGTTTTTAAAAAATAACAACATTACAGGTAAAACTCTTTTCAACGATATACAAGGATTAAAGTACGATTTCAATTTTTTTCATCAAGAATAATTATGAACAACCCAGAAATACTACTCTATCAGACCGAGGACGGACAAACAAAAATTGATGTCCGCTTGGGAGGGGAAACTGTTTGGCTTTCGCAGGCGCAAATGGGCGGGCTTTTTTAAAAAAGAATGTTCAGTAATTTCCAAACACATAAATAACATTATCAATGAAGGCGAATTGGCTGAAAAAAGCAATGTGCAAATTTTGCACAGTAGTGGTTCCGACCGTCCTGTAAAACTCTTCAATTTAGAGCCTTCCAGCCCGTCCCACACCATCGCCCTGACTAAGAAACATTGCAGTAAAACATGGATAGATGAATACATATGGGGATCACCTATATTGAAATATGAATCACACACTTAAAATTACCAAACCAATGAATTTCAATATTTCCCGTTTACCGTTACTGCTGTTTTTTTTCTTGCAGGTATTTACCTGTATGGCCCAGGTAAATACTGAAAGGTTCAGAAAATACTATGATAAGGAGGGATTTATCTTTAATGTTTCAACCAACTTCACCCTCAAGGCAGGTAACTCTGAGTATGGGGCCATAAGCGGATTGGGGAGGATTGATTACAATGGTAGGAATTTGGACCACTTTTTAGTGGTTGATATGGAGTACAAATCGTCGGGGAAAGAAAAGATCACCAACAATGGGTTTGTCCACTTACGAAGTATGTGGAATTTTCGCGAACGGACCAACTGGGAGTTTTTCATACAGCGTGAATATGATGAATTTGTTAATTTAAAATCCCGTAACCTTGCCGGCACGGCTATCAAATACCGGTTAATCGGGCATACATCAAAAAAGGATTCCGCCACCTCGTTTGATATGAATGTGAGCCTGGGGCTCATGTTTGAAAATGAGGACTATAATCTGGAACCGGATAATGTAATAGAGAACCTGATCCGCTCAACAAACTTTATCAGCTTCGACTGGTTGATGGATAAGCGGCTGAACTTCACAGGGGTTTTGTATTACCAACCAGCCCTGAGGGATTTTAACGATTTCAGGGTAGCAGCAGAAACCACCTTTGAATTTTCCATCTTCGAAAGGTTGTATTTTGTTTTTGGGGTTCGTTATAAGTACAACAATAAACCCATTACTGATGTCAAACCATTTGATCTGACCGTGAAGAACGGTTTGAGGTTTGCATTTCAGTAAAAAAAAAGCCCTCCGGTAAGGAGAGCTTTTAAATATCAATGGAGTTCGTAGGTTCCTAGTACATTCCACCCATTCCGCCCGGAGGCATTCCGCCTGGCATTGCACCACCAGCATCTTTATCATCTTTGTTCTCTGCGAGAACACATTCGGTGGTAAGTAACATTCCAGCAATGGAGCAAGCATTTTCGAGCGCTACACGAGCAACTTTTGTAGGATCAATAATGCCTGCATCGAAAAGGTTTTCATACACTTCTGTTCTGGCATTAAAACCAAAGTCGCCTGAACCTTCTTTAACTTTGTTAACCACTATCGAACCTTCGAGACCTGCATTTTCCACGATCTGACGAAGTGGCTCTTCAAGCGCCCTCTTCATGATGGCTATTCCGGTGTTTTCATCCTCGTTGTCGCCTTGAAGGCTGTCCAGTGCTTTGATGGCACGCAAATAGGCCACACCACCACCGGGGATAATTCCCTCTTCGATTGCAGCGCGGGTTGCATTCAGTGCATCATCAAAACGGTCTTTTTTCTCTTTCATCTCAACTTCGCTGGCAGCGCCAACATAAATAACTGCTACTCCGCCTGCCAATTTTGCCAGTCGTTCCTGCAGTTTTTCTTTATCGTAATCGGAAGTTGTTGTTTCAATTTGCTTTTTGATCTGGTTTACACGACCCTCAATATCTCTTTTCTCACCTTTTCCACTAACGATGGTTGTGTTTTCCTTATCGATGGTTACTTTTTCAGCTTCACCAAGGTAATCAATGGTAGCATCCTCAAGTTTGTAACCTTTTTCTTCTGAAATTACCGTACCATTGGTAAGGATAGCGAGATCCTCAAGCATCTCTTTTCTTCTGTCGCCAAAACCAGGTGCTTTAACAGCAACTACTTTCAAACCGCCCCTGAGTTTGTTCACAACGAGGGTGGCAAGCGCTTCGGTTTCAACGTCTTCGGCGATGATAAGCATTGGACGTCCGGTTTGAGCAACTTTTTCAAGTATTGGAAGAAGGTCCTTCATAACCGAGATCTTCTTGTCATGGATCAAAATGAAAGGGTTTTCATAAACAGTTTCCATTTTTTCGGTGTCGGTAACAAAGTAGGGTGAAATATATCCCCTGTCGAACTGCATACCTTCAACAACGTCAACATAGGTTTCGATGCCTTTTGCCTCTTCGATGGTGATTACACCGTCTCTTTTAACTTTACCCATGGCCTGAGCGATTAAACTGCCAATGGTCATATCGTTGTTTGCAGAAATGGCCGCAACCTGTTCAATTTTTTCAGAGCTGTCGCCAATCTCTTTGGTTTGCTTTTTTAAGCTTGCAACTACAGCAGTAACCGCTTTATCAAGGCCACGTTTCAGATCCATAGGATTGGCGCCTGCAGTTACGTTTTTCAATCCTGTGGTAAAAATAGCTTGTGCCAGAATTGTAGCGGTAGTAGTGCCATCGCCCGCAATATCACTGGTTTTGGAAGCCACTTCTTTCACCATTTGTGCGCCCATGTTCTCCACCGGATTTTTCAGCTCAACTTCTTTTGCTACTGTAACACCATCTTTGGTTACTATTGGGG
>JABMQA010000805.1 GCA_013203545.1 Bacteroidota bacterium | reverse complement strand
GACCTGACAATTCTCCCAGCCGGACCCGGTGCTTATGAAGCGGAATAAGATAGCATCGCCTCCACCGGCTAAAACCCTTTGACCCTTTAATAACAGGATTCATTTGCCCCAGAATTTCCTCAAGCTTTTGATAGCTATCCCTTTTTTTTAGCAATGGATTTAGGATGAGCCCTCCCTGGTAGTCGGAGATCATGAATTCGCTGCGTGCAAAAATCGGGGCAGGCCGTATCTGAAATACCACCAACTTAATGGCTTCTTTCCTGAACAAATGGTCGGCAAGCAGAGGTACTTTGTAAAAATCATTGTAATAGCCAAAGTGGACACGCGGCATGATACCAAAATGTTCTTCCACCAGGTGAGAAAACCTTCTGAAATATAGTTCAGAGAGTTGTAGCCCGGGCTGGCACATCATGCAACCCCCAATAATGCCTGTGTAAAGGTTCATGAATGATTATTCATTTTCTGATAAATAATGGAGTGCTCCCAGGTATTCGTGCGGGGCAACAAACTGATGGTTTTCCTTTTTGATATTAAAGCTGAATTCCTCCTGGTTCTTATTTTCAAAAAAATCAATGGTATTCTGAGCCATTTCAATTTTCTGCTCCCGTGAATAATTATCAGGCCTGGGATTGAATGACGACACACCCTGTACTTGCCGCATAATTTGCATACATTGGGAAAAAGTCAGTCCCAACAACCCGATTGGCCGGCCGGCAAGGTGGTACAGATAATTTGCCAATGCATGGAAACCTTCATGATCGAACAAAAAACAATATGGTGTGTGTACATATTCAATATCCCTGCCTTCTATTAATTTCAGGATTTTCTTTACCATCTCCCAGAGTTTCACATTATCAGGCAGTGGGGTAGGAAATTCGCGGACGCTGTAAAAATAATCCCAGTGGCCAAACTGGATTTTCTTTATTTTCAGTTCATCACATTTTTTAACGATTGATTGTGCATTCACAAAAAAATCTGCGGTCTCAGCAATAATTACCAGTTCATGATACCTGACTTTTTTTAAAGTATCGTGGGTTTCCTGTAAATAATCTGTGCTGGCTGTTTTCGGGAGAACAATACTCCGCCATACCAGGCGTTCCGCAAGCGCATTCAACATCACTATATCTTTATCAAACTGCTCCGAACCGGCCATATTAATCCTGATGCTTAAAGGCAACTGTGTGTTTCGCTCATCCATAAGGTCAAGCAGCATTTCAAGGTTTTCCCGTGCCAGTGCCTTTAAAATTTTTGTCCTTTCGGGATGGAGGGGTATCTCAATACTGTCTTCAACATCCAGGATTGTACATATGCCTGCACCCGAAGCTTTTTTAATGATTTGAAAAATATTTTGCACATCCTGGTTCAGGGAAATGTACTGGTAGCATTTGGAAAGTGTCATTCGGTTTTTTATTTATTGAAAGATTCTTCTTATGTTATTTTCCCACGCTTTCGTCGTTTTCAATCAACAAGGTAGTTTCAATATTCAATTCCCGAAGTGATTCCAATATGGCATTCAGGAAACCGTTCCCCCACCTGTTGTCCGGTTCAAGGTAATTCCCTTCGGCCCATTCGTTCCAACTTTTTATAAAGATGATGTTGTGGGGGTTATTTTGCTGATTCACGACATACTCCAGAATTTGCTTACAGTGTTGCCCAAAAAGTTCAGGTGTCGAACCTTGTACAACCCAACCCCTTTGTGAAGTACGCGGTGTATTGTCCCAATTGGCCAGCAATGATGGCATACAATCCTTCTGGTCAAGCCACGATAAATCATAGCTTTTAATCAGGTCGTGGAAATGGTAGGTGTATTTTAGTTTTCCGGTAAGCCTGTTGAATATCCTGCGTTTCCATTTTCTCGATCTGTCCTGTTCGAACATTGATACATATTGTGGCAAGGGATGTACCGATTTCAGGTCAAAACCATCTTTTTCATGATCCCATCCGGCATAATGAATGCCGATGAAATACATTCCATCAAATCCGTTTTGTTTTGCAAGTTTATTCCACAAGCGTGTGAATGCTAACGCATCAGGCATCAAATGCGGTAGGTAAACGATAAACAATGGTTTGTTTTCGATTTTAATATACCGGTCATCCCTGAATGCTTTCAACACATGATTGAAATGATTGATATAGTCTTTTTCTCCGGGGTATTGTTGCTCAACCAGGATTTTGTCTTTCAATCCATGCCACGTACCTGTCCAGGATTCGTTGGCCCATGCCAGGCAAAATGGAAAATCGGGACGGCCACATTCAAGCACTTCATCAAACGGTTTTTGGAGGAGGCGCCGGCCATTGCCAAACCAATAGTGCCAGTAAGCAAAACCGGTTATACCGTGGCTGCGCGCAAGTTCAGCCTGCCGTTCCCTGGTTTCGGTATTTCGAAGGTCATAATAACCCAATTCTCCCGGGATCACAGGTTGCTTATGGCCACGGAACAGGGGCTTGGCCTTTTTTACATTGGTCCATTCGGTAAAACCATTGCCCCACCAATCATTGTTTTCCGGGATGGGATGAAACTGGGGTAGATAGTGGGCCAATATAATGGCTTTGTTTCTTGAGGCACTTTTTGGTTCCATAATAAAAACCGGCTGCTATTTCTTATTTCTATCTTTGATATACCTTATAGGTTTTGTAACGGCACGGCCGATCTTCCAACTGCGTGAATTAAGCAACAAGGTAAGATATTCAGCCTTCCCGTCCAATTCAGATAAAACTTTATCCTTCTCTTTTTCAATATTAGTCAAAGCATTCTGATAACTTTCAATCAATTGTTCTTTCTGATGTTCTTTCCGTTTCAAGTCCTTTTTATGATCTGATTTTAGTTTTTCGAGATCGTTTTCCAAAGTATTTATTTGTTCCAATAATTTGGATTTTGAAAGGTTTAACTCCTCGATCATCATGTGAGTAAAACCTGAAAATGCAATGATTTCAATTTCAAAAGAAATATGAGCAATTATTACAGGTTGGTCAAATGTGTATTCTATACAGGGAATTTCCGATCCAAAAATCATCAACCCGGTTTCTGAAACCCATTCGGCGTTGGATTCCTTTGGTCTGAAATCTAATTTTTCGCCAGAAGGACTCACTATCTGCATATTATGCAGTTGCAATGCAACCGGCCTATTTGCCGGATGAATCCAAAATTCGGTAACTGATTTTCCCTGGTCCGTTGATAATTCAATCATATTCCTCCCTTCCCTAAGCGGCGAAGTATGAAGGGTACTCTTTTTATCTGAAGAAATGGTCCTCAGCACCAATTTCGGATCTTCGTCGATACCGCTGAAAAACCTGAAATTGGAATAAAACGCCTCTGCATATTTATCAAATTGTGCCTGATCAACCGGTTCCACAACATTCAGGTTACTATTTTTTAATAAATCATACAACTGTGCTACCAGGGCAGGGAATTCAGGGCCATCGGCATTTGCATCAAGGGTATGATGTTTCAATCCCTTTTCGATAAATGATTGAAGCTTTTCAACATTGGAATCCTGAAAGGTGAGATCAAGATGAAGTTCCTTATTAATACGGTTCAATGCATGGAGGGGGTCATTTACCAGGGCAGTATAGTCTAAAAAGATACGGGGCAGTGCCCTTGAATACAATTCAGCCTTGAGGGTATAATCCATCCAGAGCAGGAGTGATTTCGACAGTGAAAGATGATTCCTTCTTTCAAGTGATGCAGCCACTTCAAGCGGATTCCTGAAATTAATGATAACCTTTGGGGATATTTGAAGGCGATTAAAAACCCCCAGGTAAAACGGCAGCAACACACTGATCCGTGGATCCTTCAACGAGATACGTGCGTGGTTGTCAAATTCTTCATGAATGATCTTTATTAATTCATCCCGGCGGTCATTCAACTTTTCACTTTCCCACCACAAGTCGGGAATATGCAATGTGTCGTGCCATCGTGCATCTAAATCATCCAGCAGGTCCTCATTAAAATAATTGATCCTTTTATTCTCAAAATAGCCCTTCTCATTATCTTCACCGGGTTGAAAAAACTGCTTCCCCAATTGATATCCCAGTATATCCATACACCCTGAAGTTGCAGATGTACCACTACGGTGCATACCTAAAATGAAAAGAAATTGCCTGTTATTTTTGCCTTGAGCAGATTGCATGATACCTTATCCGTTTTTTTTATAAAAATATACTATGTTTGCAACAGTGATAACAACAGCCTTGATCAAATAAAATATGAAAATTCTCATCATCTCCGAGAATATTCCCAAACCTGATTTTAGTTCTGGTGACAAAAGGTTTTTGGGAATATTAAAAATTCTTGCCTCAAAACATGATGTAACATTTTGCATCCCCAACCATCAACCCTGGCTTATACCGCAAGAAAACAAAAAATATATCGACCATATCGAGAGCCTGAACGTTAAGTTTTTACCCTATAATAACAGCCTGTACGAAAAGACAATTGTTGAAGAATCCTACGATCTTGGTTTTTTTGAATTTTTCTGGATCGCAGAAAAGTATATGATCCCCTTTATTAAACACCAGCCCGGTGCAGTGGTGATTGTTGACAGTGTTGACCTGCACTTTGCCAGGGAAGAAACCCAGCACAAACTGGGGCAAATCAGCCGGCGCAAAGTTTCGCATACCAAAAGGCGCGAATTGTCTGTTTATCATCTCGCCGACATCACGATTGCCGTAAGTAACCAGGACTATAACCGATTGGCTGAAAAAGAGAATGTCGGCAATGTTTCATTGATTGCCAACATAGTACCAGGCGTTGAAAGAACAACCTGGAAACGGGATCCCAATTTGTTGTTTATCGGTTGCTATGCCTGGCCACCCAACGTGGATGGAATGCTGTGGTTTACAGCAGAAATCTGGCCACTGATACACGAAAAACGAAAGGATGCCAAATTGTTAATTGTTGGCAGCCTGCCGCCCGATGAAATAAAAAACCTTTCAAACATCGAAGGGATTCAGGTAACAGGCCGGGTACCTGAAACCGAGCCATATCTTGCTTCAGCATCCGTTTCGATCGCGCCGCTGAGATATGGTGGCGGCATGAAAGGTAAAGTTAACGAAGCGCTTGCCTATGGGCTACCGGTGGTCTCAACTTCCATCGGTGCACAGGGCTTCGAAGCAAAAGATGGTGAGGAAATGTTTATCGCCGACCATCCCGGGGAGTTCGCCGGGGCTGTATTGAAATTACTCAACGATTCTGGACTGCAATACAAAATGGGCCTTGCCGGACAAAAACTGAACGAAAAAATCTGCTCACCAGAGGTAATCGAAAAAACCATTGACGATATGCTGGATAAAAGCAACTCCCTGCAAAAACAGCTAAAATCAAGAAAAAGGGCTAAATTCATCCGAAAAGTGAAAATCAACAATGTATTGCAAAAATATTATTGGCGGTTTTTGGGTGATTAAAAAAGTTCAGAACCACAATCTGTCCTTGTTGTTCGCCACAGATCCGCCAGTAGTCGGACACGTTGCACTGATTTGCACTGATATATTTGCTTCCATATTTCACTCTTTCCCAACCAATGCCCTGGCGGTTGCGTTAAGCCAGGCATAGCCGTAGTGACGGTCGGGTTCGATGTAGG
>JABMQA010000804.1 GCA_013203545.1 Bacteroidota bacterium | reverse complement strand
TTCATCGTTTCTGCACCTAGTTCCCTACCCATCTTCAAAAATAAGGTCTCAGCCGGATTGTAAACAAGGTCGTACAAAAAATGCTTCTCCGTCAGGTATTTATATGGGATTTCCGGTTTGGAATCAACGTTCGGATACATACCTGCAGGCGTTGCCTGGATGATCAGTAAATGTTTTTGAATTGTTTCTTTATCAAGATCAAAGTAGGTGATAACATTGTCTGCCGTTTTCGTCCGGGACACAAATAGCGTTTCGATACCCATCTGGTTGAGTGCATAAGCTACGGCCATTGCGGCGCCTCCGGTTCCAAGGATCAGGACCCTGTTAAAACGATCCGGGTTATCCAGCGAATTTATAAAACCAGGCACATCCGTATTGTAACCTTCCAGTATCATCTTATTTTCCGATCGGATCACTTTTATGGTATTAACTGCACCAACATCAGCCGCTACCTTATCCAACCGGTCGAGATATGGAATTACCGCTACTTTATAAGGAATGGTAACATTGAGTCCGGCCAAATCAGGGTATTTTTGAAAGAGACCCGGAAGTTCTGCGATAGAATTTAGCGGAAACGACTGATAACTGCAATCGGCTATCTTCTCCCGCTTAAACTTTGATGTAAAATATTTCCCTGAAAAGGAATGTTCCAGTTTCTTTCCAATCAGCCCATAGCGTCTCATGACCTCTTTTTATCAGTAGCCATCCACTCGATTAAAAAGATCAGGACAAAACCAACAACTGCCAGTATGACCGCCCAGGTTAATTGGGGATCCTCACCGGTAAGTTCGAGGTAATTTCCCGGTAACACATTTTCCTGTAGGAGTGGTTTTACCTCCCCATGCCTGTCGATAAAAGTTTGTACCGTGTGTTTCCAGGGCCAAACCTTGTTGAGCGATCCAATCATAAAACCGGCAAGCAGTGCGATGGTCTGGCTGTGGTACTTTTTAAGAAACCAGGACAATACATTTGAAAAGCTGATGATACCAACGGCTGCACCACTTAAAAAGATCAGCAATATACCAACATCAAAATTACTGACAGCGCCGATGATATAGGTATATTTGCCCATCAGCAATAAGATGAAGCTACCTGAAATACCCGGCAGAATCATGGCACAGATGGCGATGGCTCCCGAAATAAAGATAAACCACCATGCTGTGGTTGTTTCGGCAGGGGTAATTTCGGTGATGATGTAAGCTATTACGATGCCGGCTACCAGTGATATAATAGATGATGTATTCCAGCGGCTGATCTGCCTGGCAACATAAATGGCCGATGCAATGATCAGTCCGAAAAAGAACGACCAGATGAGTTCAGGGGAAGTTTCAAGAATATAGTTCAGCAATTTGGCTAACGATACTGCACTGATAAAAATTCCAAGTATGATAGAGACGAGAAAAGTTCCATTGATGGCCTTCCAGAAAGCAACAAAGCCCTGTTTAAACAAAATTTTTATTGCCGCAAGGTTGATCGACTTTATTGAATTGACCAACTCTTCGTAAATACCTGTAATAAAGGCAATGGTACCTCCACTTACGCCTGGTATTACATCTGCGGCTCCCATACCCATTCCTTTTAAAATCAGGACAAAATATTTTTTCATCTTAAACTGAGGATAATTGCGTTATTAAAAATTCATTTACTGATTTTCCCGGTAATTTTCCACCAGGTTGAGGAATTGGATATTACCTGTTAGTTCGGGATAGTATTCAAATAATTGCAGATGGCCTTCGTAATTCATCTGGAGTGCAAGTTCAAAATTTTCGCAGGCAAGTTTTGTCCGTCCTTTCAAGGCAAGATATCCCGCCAGACGGTAATAAAATTCAGGGTTCTGTGGTTGATTTTCAATACCCTTCATGATCAGCTCTATAGCTTTGCCAAGATCGTTTTGCTCTGCATATACTGCCGAGTAATCAAGCCAGATTTCCAGATGATTCGGATCGATTTCAACTACTTTCTTATAGGCTTCTTCTGCATCGCTCAACATGTTATACCTGAAATAGGTATCGGCTAATGTAAACCAGTTTTCAGCATTCATCGGATCAATTTGCACGGCTTTGATCATGTGATTCAGGGCTACCTTTTCGTTTCCTGACCGGTCGTTAAGCATTCCAAGCCCCATCCAGGCATCAGCAAGTTCGGGATCGATATCAACAGCCGTGCGGAAGCTTTGATGTGCTTTCTCGAAATCTTCCAGTTTTTCATAACACTCACCAACGTAAAAATAGGTAAGCGCTTCCGGATCTTCAAGCTTGAGGGTTTCTTCATACATCGCAATAGCCTCGTGGTATTTCTCAAGATTGGCCATTGCATTGGCCAGGTTGAAATATGCTGATGAAAATTCAGGCATTATGGCTGTGCAAAATTCATAAGCATCGATGGCCCTTTCGTACAATCCCAGGTTGGAATAGGCAATACCAATATTAAACCACGCAATCTCTGAATAGGGGTGTTTATCAAGGAAATTCCTGAAAAAGTCGATACTATCCTCCTCACGGCCTGCCAGCTCGTAACAAAACGAGATTTCATAGATAACCGAATGATTATCCGGGTTGATTTCCAGGGCCCTTTTGAGGTAGTCGATGGCCTTATCATATTGATTCGAATCCTCATACTCAAATGCGATGCGCGTATATATCTCATCTTTCTCATCCGAATACAGGGCAGCTTTCCGATATTCTGCAATGGACAGGCTGAACTTCTTAAGCTTGCTGTAAACAGCGCCTTTCATAAGAAAGACATCCGGATTGTTGGGTTCGATATTTTCGATTTTACCGAGTAATTCCAGTGCCCTGGCCGATTTGTTAACATTGGATAAATACTGGGCCTTCCGCAAAAGGAAGGTAACAGCAGAAGGATGCTGGCGCAAAGCATGATCGATAGCTGAACGGGCCCTCTTCGCATTATTCCTTTCAAGGTAATAATCGATGATGTCCTCAAACTCCTCAACATCAAAAAAATATAGCTTTTCAAAGCGGATCATCTCATCGAACCTGCCCACTAACTCAGACTGGTCGGCCCCTTCGTGAAAAGAATCAAAGTCCTCTTTCATATCAATCAAATGAATTACGGCGGCAAAGTTACATTTTTTATTAAAAGCCTGAATTATTGTAAAGATATTTATGCCTACCATAAATACCTGCTAAATTGCACCTTATACAGTTTTTAACAGCTTGATCGGGGTTGAAAAAATAAAATCCCCAACCTGATTGTCTGTTTTGACACGAAAGAAATATATTTTTGCAGGAAACTCTTAAATACTATGACCTTAATTAAATCAATATCAGGTATCAGGGGAACCATTGGAGGTTTACCGGGTGTGGGCCTCACCCCCATCGACATCGTAAAGTTTTGTTGCGCTTATGTAATGTTCCTGCAAAAGAAAAATCACAAAAAGAAGTTGAGGATCGTTGTTGGCCGTGATGCCCGTATTTCGGGCGAAATGGTTAACAACCTGGTTGTGGGCACACTAATGGGCATGGGCGCCGACATTCTTGACGTTGGCCTCTCCACAACACCTACTGTTGAGGTTGCGGTGATACACGAAAATGCTGATGGAGGGATCATCCTCACAGCAAGCCACAACCCGAAACAATGGAATGCCCTCAAATTACTCAATGAAAAGGGTGAGTTCCTTTCCGGAAAAAATGGGGAGGAAATTCTTCAGTATGCAGAGGCACAGGAATTTAACTTTGCTGATGTCAACAACCTCGGGAAATATGAGCATAATGACGGTTTTTTTGATTTACATATCCGGAAAATACTTGACCTGCCATTGGTTGATTCGGAAGCTATCCGCAAAGCAGGGTTCAAAATTGCCATTGACGCGGTAAATTCAACCGGAGGGATTGCCATTCCAAAACTACTTCATGCACTGGGTGTAATGGAGGTTGTTGAATTATACTGCGAACCCACTGGACTTTTCCCCCATAATCCCGAACCACTGCCTGACCACCTCAGGGATATTTCCGCACTTGTTGCTGAAAAAAACTGCCATGTTGGTTTTGTTGTTGATCCGGATGTGGATCGCCTCGCCATAATCATGGAAGATGGTGGCATGTTTGGAGAAGAATATACTTTGGTGGCAGTAGCTGATTTTATCTTACAACATCATCCTGGAAATACGGTGTCAAATCTATCATCCACAAGGGCATTGAAAGATATTACTGAAAAAGCAGGCGGACGATATTTTGCTTCAGCGGTGGGTGAAGTAAATGTAGTTGAGATGATGAAAGAAGTGGATGCTGTTATTGGCGGTGAGGGAAATGGCGGTGTGATCTACCCCAATTTTCATTCCGGACGTGATGCATTGGTTGGAATTGCCCTGTTTCTAACCCATCTGGCAAAATCAGGAAAGCGTTGCTCAGAACTGAGATACCGGTACCCTGACTATCATATTTCGAAAAACAAAATCGAACTGAGCCCTGAAATGGATGTTGACCAAATCCTGGATAAGATCAGGGAAAAATACCTGAAGTATCCGGTTAACAATGTAGATGGTGTAAAAATTGAATTTGAAACGGAATGGGTACACCTCCGCAAATCAAACACCGAGCCCATCATCCGCATTTATTCGGAAAGCGATTCTATAATAAAAGCCGATCACCTGGCAGCCAAAATTATCGACGATATCCGTGAAATTGTGAGGGAGCAACTT
>JABMQA010000803.1 GCA_013203545.1 Bacteroidota bacterium | reverse complement strand
TTATAATATAATTCTGTACGACAGTTTAGTCACGTTTCTGGCGTGACTGGTTTCAGCCACTCACCCACCTCTCCAATCTTAATAGAACGCTAATAACCCCCCAAAAATTTGGGAGTGCAAAAATAGACAAAGACAATTGAATAACAACTATTTTTTCAGGAAAATTAATTCCAGGTTTTACAGCAAGTACCCCTGACAGATTAAACGCTTTCTAAATTATTCATAATGCACGAAATTGTAGAAAAAAATCAGAATTTTGCCGGTCATATTTCATTTGAATCTATCACAATAAAAAATACAGACATGAGCGGAAAAACATTCGTAGAAAAGATTTTTGGTGCCGAAAAAGGCAGTATCGTTTTTAAAAGGCCCGATATCATCCTAACCCACGACAATACGGCCAGTATTGGCGGAACATTCAAGAAAATGAACGGCACCAAGGTTGCCGATCCCAATCAATTGCTGATTGTGTTGGACCATAACGCCCCGCCCACCAGCGCCAAGCTTTCAAATCAATACCAGCAAATAAGGGATATTGTGAAGGAGCAGGGTATTGAGAAATTTTATGATATTGGTCGTGGCATCTGCCATCAGATCATGTCGTATCATGCCAAACCGGGAATGGTTATCGTTGGAAGCGACAGCCACACCTGTACGGCAGGCGCTTTCAATGCATTTGCAGCAGGAATCGACCGTACTGAGTCTGCGGGCCTGTGGCGCCAGGGCGAAACCTGGTTCCGGGTACCGGAGTCTGTTAGAATTAACCTCACCGGTGAATTGCCGGAGGGTGTGTATGCCAAGGATCTTTCGTTGTGGATTATCGGAATGATAGGCTCCAGTGGTGCCGACTACATGTCGATCGAATACCATGGTGACGGAGTCAAATCCCTGACCATCTCCGAAAGGATGACCATTGCAAACCTGGCATCGGAAATGGGGGCAAAAAATGCCGTATTCCCTGCCGACGAAGTTCTGGAAGAGTTTTTTGGTGAAGAATTCACAGGCGTATGGGCCGATCCTGATGCAGCGTATGTAAGAGAGATCAACATCAACATGAGTGAGCTTTTCCCTGTGGTTGCAGCTCCCCACCATGTTGATAATGTTAAGGCACTTTCGGAAGTGAAGGGAATAAAAATACAGCAGGCTATGGTTGGCACCTGCACCAATGGCCGGCTCGAAGATCTGGTGGAAGTGGCAAGGGTTCTTAAAGGTAAGCACATCCCGGCGGATGTACAAATGCTCATCATCCCTGCCTCCCGCGAAATTTACCTGCAGGCAATGCGTGAAGGGTTGATCGAAATATTTATGGATGCCGGTGCTCAGGTACTGGCTACATCATGTGGGCCATGCCTCGGAACAGGACAGGGAATCCCCGCCGATGGGTATACTGTCATCTCCACCGCCAACAGGAATTTTAAAGGCCGGATGGGTAATAAAGAAGCCAGTATATTTTTGGCTTCGCCACATGCTGTAGCCTGCTCGGCGCTGAAAGGTGAAATTACCGACCCGCGAAGCATCACATCCAATGATAAATTCCCATACACCATTGAGCAGAGTTCCACCGTGGATATCAACACCACTGACGACCGTTATCGTGAGGGCATTTGGAATTATGCTGATGTTAACAACCTGAATACAGACCAGATGTTTGCCGGCAACCTCACCTATAGTGTTCTTTCATCCGAGCCGGAAAAGATCATGCCGCACCTGTTCAAAGGCTTCGACGATAGTTTTTCCGATAGGGTAAAAGCTGATGATATCATTGTTGCCGGTGCCAATTTCGGATGCGGAAGTTCGCGAGAGCACCCGGCAGTAGGCCTGGCATATGCAGGTGTGAAAGCTATTATCTGCAAATCGGTAAACAGGATTTTTTACCGTTCCAGCGTCAACCAGGGATTGCCCATTATCCTGTTGCCGGATGCCGTGGATGCCTTCAGGCCAGAAGACAATGTATCAATCGATTTTGGGGCCGGCCAGGTGACTGTGGGTAATGCTGTTTTTGATTTTGCGCCGCTGCCTGATAAATTAATGAATATCTTTAAAGCCAAGGGATTGGTAAACTATATTAAGGAAACTGTCTAATAGATTTAAAGGTGTACAACAAATTTCCTAAAATGAGTTATTTGGGCTAAAGCCCAGTAAAATTTTGCAATTCTGTCCACCGGGATAAATC
>JABMQA010000802.1 GCA_013203545.1 Bacteroidota bacterium | reverse complement strand
GCCAAGGAGCTAAACAGACCTGAGGATTATGAATTATTCATGAAAAGGGCACAGAATTACAAAAATATTTTCGATCCGGAAACAGGCTTTATGCGTGCAAAATCCAATGAAACATGGTTTTCACCATTTGATCCCAGAGAAGTAAATTTCAATTATACCGAAGCCAATTCATGGCAATATAGTTTATATGTTCCACAGGATGTGACTGGTCTGATGAAGATAATGGGTGGCCCTGATAAATTGTCACAACATCTGGATCATTTGTTTACCGCCGACTCCAAAACCAGTGGTCGACATCAATCTGATATTACCGGGTTGATCGGGCAGTATGCACATGGTAACGAGCCAAGTCACCATATGGCCTATCTGTATAATTACACCGGTGAGCCCTGGAAAACTCAGGAGGTCGTAAGAAGAATTTTAGATGAACTCTACAGCTCAAAACCAGATGGGTTATGCGGTAACGAGGATTGCGGTCAGATGTCGGCATGGTATGTATTAAGTGCAATGGGTTTTTACCCCGTTACCCCCGGATCAAATATGTACGCCATTGGTAGCCCGGTATTTGAAAAAACAACAATTCACCTCGGGAATGGTAAAGAATTTATCATCGAAGCGAAAAATGTATCTGATGAAAATAAATATATACAAACAGCTACTTTGAATGGAAAGGTTTACCCAAATTCTTTTCTTACACATCAGCAGATCATGAACGGTGGTTTTCTTTCGTTTGAAATGGGAAGCCGGCCCAGCAAGAATTGGGGCATGCAGGATGGTGAAATCCCGGTGTCCGAAATCACGGAATATCTCATCACACCTGTCCCTTTTGTAAAAAATGGGAACAAGGTATTCCACGATGACCAGGATGTGGAATTTGGGTGTGCTGATCCGGATGCTAAAATATTTTTTACTGTTTCCAAAGGAAATTCAGTGGGTAAGGAAGTGGAATATGTTAAACCTATTAAAATCAATAAGACAACAACATTTAAGGTTAAGGCAAGGTCAGAGAACAGGGCTGAGAGTTACGAAGTAGAACCGGCATTTTTGAAAATCCCTGATGGAAGGTCAATCAGGATAACCAATGCATACGCGAATCAATACAGCGCAGGTGGGGATATTGCACTGATCGATTTTCAGCATGGTGGAACAAATTTCCGCACCGGGCTGTGGCAGGGTTATGAAGGTGTTGATCTGGATGTGGTCATTGACCTGGGAAAATCCGAAGTAATTCAGCGGCTTTCTACCGGATTTCTTGAAGATATCAACGCCTGGATCTTTATGCCCGAGTATGTTGACTATTTCTATTCTGCAGATGGCAGGAAATACATACAGCTTGGCCGCGTGGAAAATACTGTTGAGCCTGATGAATGGAACGCACAGATTAGAGACTTTACATTGTACTTTGATGTAATTTCAGCAAGGTATATAAAAGTAATTGGCAAAAACCGCGGAGTATGTCCGTCGTGGCATAAAGGCGCCGGTAATCAGAGCTGGATTTTTGCTGATGAGGTTGCAATTGATTAGTTTTATCGCTATTGCATAAATACATATTGCAGGATGTTAGCACCCATTCTGAGTGCTTTGGTTCGAGTTGCGTCCGAATCCTTGTGTACTTCCCAATCTTCCCAACCATCACCAAGATCAGTTTCGTAGGTGTAAAAACACACCAGGCGTCCCTCCCAGATCAGGCCAAAACCCTGTGGAGCTTTGTTGTCATGTTCATGGGTTTTGGGCAATCCTGCATTGAAATTATATTTCTGATGATAAATAGGATGATTAAAAGGCAGTTCGATAAACTCCAGTTCAGGAAAGACCTTGTTCATCTGAGGACGGACGAATTTATCCATACCATAGTTATCGTCGATGTGAAGAAATCCGCCTGCTACCAGATATTCACGAAGGTTACGCGCTTCCTGGTCCGAAAATACCACGTTCCCGTGACCGGTCATATGGATAAAAGGGTAATTAAAAATTTCCGGGCTACCAACCTCAACAGTGGAAGGATCGGGATTGATATTGGTGCCAAGGTTATTGTTACAATAAGCTATAAGATTGGGTAAAGATGTGGGATTGGCATACCAGTCGCCACCACCATTGTATTTTAACAATGCGATTTGTAATGTCGAATTTTGTGCAGACAACTGGATTGCTGAAATAACGAAGACCAATATAAGATATTTAAACATATGTTGAGATTGAGTTATATTATGCAGTCAAATTCAAAAGTAAACGAATTATTTTAGCAGTTCATGCCTAAAGGTTGGTTTTTATTTTTACTTCTGGTTGATAAGGTTCAAAGTATGACACGCAACCAGGGCAGCGGTTTCGGTTCTAAGGCGCGTATTCCCGAGGTTCACCGCCTGAAATCCTGCTAAAAGCGCAAGTTCTGTTTCCTTTTTACTGAAATCACCTTCGGGGCCGATTAATACAATTGAGGATTTACCTTTCATACATACATTTATTAAATGTTGATTGTGAACTTCGTCCAGAAAGGCAATAAATTTTTGATCCTCTTTACTGTTGTTTATTATCATAGGAAGATCCACCGGATCGTTCAATTTTGGTAACCATGGCTGCTGCGATTGCTTGATAGCAGATACCATGATTTTATGTAGCCGGTCCGGATTAATCCTGTTCCTTTCGGAGTGGTCACAGAAAACCAGTGTTATTTCATCAATGCCAATCTCGGTTGCTTTCTCCAGGAACCATTCCAACCGTGCAGCATTTTTAGTGGGTGCAACGGCAATATGGATTGTGGCAGGCCTGTCCTTTTCGACCTTACTCCTGCTTTTGATTTCCAGGATGCATTTTTTTGGGTTGCTCAGTTTAAGTTCAGCTTCATAGATTTCACCCATGCCATTTGTTAGAATTACCGGGTCACCCACTTGTAACCGCAGTACCTTATGACAATGTTTCGACTCTTCCGGGGAAAATTCAAACTGAGAGCCGCTTATTTGATTAGCAAAAAACCAATGCATGCAAGAATATTACAATTTTATAATGTTTAATCTGAAATAAAAAAACCTGCTCTCATGTAGAGAGCAGGTTTAGAAAATTCTGAAATCATATTTTATTTGAGAACAACCTTTTCTATTTTCACTGAATTTTCATTCATCAATCTGATGAAATAGATTCCTTTAGATTGTTTTGAGAGATCCAACTGTGTATCAGTTCCAATTATTCCACTATACACAACCTGTCCCTGAGAATTGGTAACAGTAACTTCTGCGTTCTTCTCTAAACCGGAAATATTTAATACACCGGCCGATGGGTTTGGATAAATATTAACACCTGCAAACTCATTTTCGAAGATTGAAGTTTCACCAAGTTTGAATCCTGTGATCATTGATATGCCATTCTCCATGAATAATCCGTCATAATTTGGCATCTGAACGCCAAATGTGGCTTCAAGTTCAATGGTTTCGCCGTTCCTGTAGAGTTTAAATTGCATTGCTTCACCTTCATTCATACCATCCTTGGTATCTGTGTAGCCGTCATTTCCACTGACAGGAAGGAATAGATTAGTCCCTTTTTCCAGGTATTCGGTAACGCCAACACACGTGCCTTCTGTGTCGAATACACCAATGACATCACCTGCTTTAAATTCAGTTTGGGCGCTAACTGCAATGGATATAAAATGTGTAATACCGGTATTGACCACATCATTCCAGCTTGTTCTGTTGGAATAATCTGGTGTATGGGATGGTACTGGTGAGAGTACGGGAACCGGATATGTATAGGTGGAGGCATTGATCATATTGATAAGGTAAGCGTTATCAGGAACGAGACTGGTAAGCGTGGCTAAACCTCCCTCAGGCCAGATAATTTCATTGGTATGGATGTCGAATATCAGCAAGAGATCAGCCCCAAGCTGAGTAACCAGATCACTTGCATCAGTGGGTGCGCTAACTTTTACGGGCAGATAGCTCACGCCTACGGGCAGGGTAACTGATTTGTCAACAACCTCTGATCCAAAGACAACAGTTTCATATTCAGCTTTAGGTTCAGTTTCCATTTTGGCTTTGTAACCAACCTCAGGGGAGATATCCACAATGCTGTTGATGTTCTGGCTTGGCCACCACAGTCCAAATGGCGATTGTCTGATGGTAATAATCATATCATCGGCAACTTCATCAAGGACATCGGCAATGTTGGTGCTTCCTGTCGGGTCGATGTAGATAGAGAAACCACTCCAATTTTCACTGATTGTCAATACCTGAACCTGTGTAATTTCCAGTTCAAATGTTCCGTAATCATCATCATAACCATAAACGGCAACAAAATAAGTTCCTCCGGGGAGCAATTCTAAAATAAGCAGGGATTGGTAGTCATCATTACCACAATCGGAGTCATCATTATAACCACGGGCGCCATCGGGAAGTGAACCGGTAAAATCTGCACAACTATCATAAACTGCAATTTGGGTGTCAAAATCCGAGTTACAGAGTGAGAATGCAACATCCATGGTGTAGGGTACATCAACTTCGTACCAGCGTACATCAAACGGACGAACCAGGTCATCGGTCTGGGCCACGTCGTTAACAGCACCATAATCCAATGGATCGCTGCACAATGTGCCCGGGCGAACAAGCGGTGTAGCACACCTTATGTTAGATGCCGGTGATTCTGTTCCATCAGCGAGAATTTGTGTAACATAGTAACACCACTCATCACCACCTGGATAGATCTCATCAACATAGGTATTTCCAATCACTCCATAAGCAATTGGTATAAAAGCCCTGCCCAATTGCCTGTAAATGTTAAAGGTAGGAACATAGGTGCCACCATCATCATAAATTGTTACCGCGCCATCGAAAAAATGTGGATATCCGCCATACTCATCACCACTTACATAATAATCCAAACCATAAGGGCCGGCAGCTGCAACATCAATGGTTACTTCCACTGTAAAATCAATTTCTTCAGGCAGGTCTTCGGTATAGAAATAACCTGACCAATATACGGTTTGTCCGACAATAGTAGCCGCTATTCCATTAAGGGCCGAAGCAGAAATGGGTTCAAAATCCGGTGGGAATACCATTGACGCATAGTCTGCCCACTCAAAATCAGGTGAATAAACGGTCATGGTAAATTCAAGATCCATGGTAGTGTTGGGAACATAATCGTTATTTGATGCGACATCGCCGATCAATGTTCTTCCACCGTCTTTCTTTGGTGCAATCGGATCCCATACCAGAGTTACTTCCTCAATATCAGCAACAGCAGCCTGTAGGTTCGGAACATCTTCCGGATCAAGTACAAAACTTGCAGTTGTAATATTTCCTTCGGTTACTATAATACCAGTTTGAGTCTCAGTGCTATAACCAAGATCGTAGCCATCAGCAGTTACATCATAAGTGCCAACCGGAACTTCTATAAGGTAGTTACCTGTATTGGTAGTATAGGTGGAATATACATCGGTAGTAACAGATACCCCTTCCAGTCCGATAGCTACATCACTTCCAACCACAACACCACTCAGGAAACCTGCGGGTACCTCTTCAACACTGAATGTGGCGAGGTAACCAAATCCTCCATCCGGATCG
>JABMQA010000801.1 GCA_013203545.1 Bacteroidota bacterium | reverse complement strand
TTAAAGTCATGAAAAGTTTAAGAAACAGTGTTCATCTGATCGGCAACCTGGGTATGGATCCCGAAGTAAAAGAAGTTAACAATGGTAGCAAAATGGCCCGTTTTTCATTAGCCACATCTGAAACCTACAAAAACCTGGTGGGAGAGAAAGTAACTGAAACACAGTGGCACAACCTGATCATCTGGGGCGGGCTGGCCGAGGTAGCTGAGAAGTACCTGAAGAAAGGAAAACAAATCGCCGTTGAAGGCAAGATCAACAACCGGATCTATGATGACAAAGAAGGTAACCGCAAATATATCACCGAAATTGTTGTAAACGACCTGGTTATGCTTGGTGGAAAGAACTGATCCCCCTCTCCTACACTATCCCTTTTTATTCTACCATCAATAAAACCCTGCAACTTTCTGCTTGCAGGGTTTTTATTGTTGTACCTTACAAGATTAAATCCATAAGCACTGTAAGAGCCAGAAAATGGCAGGCAAAGTTATCAAACTCATCAATGTTGTTAAAAACACATTCACCATCGCGCTGTTTTCATCGGCACCATAATTTCGGGCCAGGATAACCATGATGGCCATACAGGGCATAGCCGTTTGCATCACCATTGCCCCAATGGCCGGAAGAGGCAGATAAAATCCAAGATCAAAAACCAGAACATACAACAGGAACAAAACTGCCAATGGTGCTATCACCAGCTTATTAAGCACAATCGTAAAAGCCTCCCCTCCATAGAAACCCTTTTTGACCTTAAAATCGGCCATCAACATCCCGATGTAGATCAGGGAGATGTAGAGGTTGCTGCCGGCAAGTCCGCGAAAGGTCTGATCAACCGTATTCGGTAGGCTAATTTTAAATACCATAAAAAGCATTCCTATAGCGAAGGCAATGGTATTGGGATTAATGAGTTTTTTCAGATTGCCGAAAAGGCCTTTTCCCTGATCGCCGCTCAGCTGATAGATCCCCAGGGTCCAGATAATGGTCATCTGTGCAAGGTGGTAAATGACGGCATAAAACAGTGCCGGTGTTCCGGGAAACAGCGTATCTATAAGCGGGTATCCCAGGAAAACCACATTCCCGAAAGCCGTATGCAGGATATGCACATTGCGTCGCTTTGAAGGAATTTTCAATAATTTCACCGAAACCCATCCCAAAAAATACTGGAAGCCCAAAAAGAAATAGGTCAAAATAAATACCACCAATCCACTACCTACCAGCTCATCAGTAAATTCAAATCTTGAAATGGTGGTAAAAATCATCAATGGAAGGGTGATGTTGAATACCAGCTTTTGCAATCCCTGCTTCACCTCCGGACCGAGCCACCGTAAACGGTATGCCAGAAAGCCAATCAGCGCCAGGAAGCCCAGCACACCTACCTTTTCGAGTATGACGTCAAAGCCGTTCATTTTTTTGGCGAAAGTGATTTAAAATTATCCCAAAGATAGGGAAGCCTACAACAATGATTTTTGATGTTGAGATTTCTCATCCTTCTCCCTTTATTTATTTCTGATTAAAATCCGGAAGCAAAATCGCATTAAACAGCAATTTATAGGATACCGGCGTTGAAGCCCTGAACTGCGGACTGAATGCAAACAATACAATTTGACCTTTACCTTTCTTAATCCAGACCAGTGCAGATTTACCGGCAAGCAATTCCTCTTTTTCGATGTATCCGGATTTTAAAATATCCTTTTCGGGAAAAGTGGCAATTACCCTGCGGTCCATATCAAAGTAGGGTTCGCGGGTGGTAAAAACTGGTTTGCCACGATAAAATACGGCAATGTCACTTTCCATTCCCAAAGTAATTGGGTGATCCTTTTTGAGCCTGATGTTGACCAGCGATCCCGGGCAATAGAGTCCTTTACCCAGCAGTTCTTTGGATTGATCCCTTACCGGAAGAATAAATTCATCTGACTTTTCATCATTAATTTTAATCTTCAACGGGCCAATAAAAAGTGCGGTTGATACGCCCCATGAGACCACCTTACCTCCACCATCAATAAATTTCAAAACTTTATCAAAACCCTTTTCGCCAATACTCTGTGCATATTCAGGAGGAGAACTTGAGGGTGTGTACAAGCCATCACGTGATTTATATTTTCCACTTAATAAAATATCCTTGTTCTCGCTGGGAAAGATCATGACATCAAAATTTTTGTCAAGATCCACTTTCTTGAAATCTTCGGGGTGCAATACCTGGTATTCGATGGCATAGGAATCCAGAACAAACCGGGTCCATCCTGCATCCATATCGTGGAACCATGACTCAACCAACGCTATGCGGGGCATTTTGATTTCCTCCTTTTCAAAACCATCTGTATTTTGCAGAAAAACCGGATTTGCTGATATTACTCCCAATATATCATTTGTTTTCTTTGCATCGCTACTGTTTGCTATACTGATTATAAAACTGCCATCACTTATAGTCGGGTTGGTGGTTTTATTTTCGCGCTTGAACCTGAACACCTTCAGGCCGTCCCTGATTGCTTTGAAAGCAGCCAGGTAGGACGAATTGTCGGATGCATTCAAAACCACGGCACTGGTGTTTTCAGGTATATCAAGGCTTCTCTCCTGATCCAAATTCCAGGTAGCAAGTTTTTTTTCAATTTCCGGCTGCAAGGTGTTAATCTCATAGCATGCAACGCCCTTATGCAATGGCAACGACCAACTGGTAATGTCATAGGGTTTGATTATATCGCCATTGGGTGTGTAGTGACGGACAGGGTATTCCTGTATCTCCAGCACCTCTTTGATAAATGGCCGGAAAGGTTGGGACAGGGGCACCACAAAAGCCCCGGTACTATAGTTTTTGCCTTCTAAAGTGGTATTTTCGGTAAGTTTATAAACATCTACACCATGCTCGGTTAAAAGCCTGGCAAGGTCGATCCATTCGCTATGGTCGTTCTGTTCCGATGGAAGGATATAATAAAACGGCATTTCTGTTTTACCTTTTTCTACTGCTTTCCGGCAAATATCATTTCTGAATTTCAGAATATCCGCTTTATTTTCTGAGCAGGTTTCAATTATTGATTCGGTAGAAACGATTTCATATTTTACGATATCGCTGAGTCGCCACCACCCACCCGGCCACGGATCGGGCATGTTCGAACTCTTTTTG
>JABMQA010000800.1 GCA_013203545.1 Bacteroidota bacterium | reverse complement strand
GATGAGTATGGATCTTTTCAGGAAGTTCATCCAATGTAGGGGAATTAGTAAAAAGCGCAAGCAAATTGCAGACTATTATATAAGGTGTAGTGAATTTGCAATTGACGCCATCAAAAATCCGGTGGCTTTCATGCCGGTTAACCTTGGTGGCATGATAAATACTGAAAATGATGAATACATAAATGCGGTTCGGTCGGATGAGTTGGAAATTTACTTTACCGGACGTACCAGCAATGGCGATCTTAATAATAATCCCGATGATGATTTTTACCGTTCACTGCGTGCAGGTATTTTGGATCCCTGGGATCAATCAATGAAGCTGGGCCCTCCGATCAATACACCCGGGAATGAAGGGGCATTGACCATCACACACGATGGCAGGTATTTGCTATTTGCAGGCTGTCACTGGCCTGATGGTATGGGTAGTTGCGATATTTATGCCGCCGAATTATCCGATGGAAAAATCCTGGACCCTAAAAACCTCGGATCGATGGTAAATACATATGGTTGGGAGTCGCAGCCATCTCTTGGTTCGGATGGCCGGACACTCTATTTTACCGGGAGTCGTCCCGGAGGATATGGGAAATCCGATATCTGGGTTACACGGTTAGGTAAGAACGGAGAGTGGTCCGTTCCGGAGAATATGGGAGAGCGGATTAATACCTCCGGCTCTGAAATGGCGCCATTTATCCACCCGGATGGGCAGACATTGTATTTTTCGTCTGATTGGGGAATTGGAATGGGAGGTATCGATTTATATGTTTCAAGACTGGACTCAACCGGAAACTGGTCGGAACCCGAAAACCTGGGTTACCCGCTTAATACCTCCGGTAACGAGATTAATATTGTTGTCAATGCACGGGGAGATAGGGGTTACATATCAGCAAATCAGCTTGGGGGCCTGGGTGGATATGATATTTTTGAGTTTGATCTGCACGAGAAAATCCGGCCGGTAAGTGCTACCTATATTAAAGGTGTGGTTACAGATGCTGAAACCCATGGTCCCGTGGGGGCATATTTCACACTCATCGACCTGAAAAGTGCAAACGAAATCGTCACCTCATCTTCTGACAGGGTTACCGGCTCTTTTCTGGTGTGCCTGCCTACAAACAGGGATTATGCGCTCAATGTGTCGAAAGAGGGATATTTGTTTTACTCCGAAAATTTTTCGCTTTCCGATACCAATTCACAATTTGAACCCTATTTAATTAATATCGAATTACAACCCGTTAGAAAGGGTGAGTCGATGGTTTTGAGGAATATATTTTTCGATACGGACGCATATGTTCTCAAAGCAGAATCCCTGGCAGAATTAGGAAAATTGGTGGGGTTTCTGGAATACAACCCTGGTATAGCGATCGAAATTGGTGGGCATACCGATGATGTGGGCGGGGGGATTTACAACCTGGAACTTTCAGAAAAAAGAGCAGCGGCAGTGTATCATTTTTTGATTGAACATGGTATTGGCGCCCAAAGGTTAAGGTACAAAGGCTACGGTTTTTCCATTCCTCTGGATGATAACACGACCGAAGATGGCCGCGCGAAAAACAGAAGAACAGAGATTCAAATCCTTCAGGTGGATTGAAAGAAGTGCTTTCCCTTCAGCAGTATTACTGTTATCAGTTTTGATTCCCCAAATCCTTTTCAGGTAAACCTGTCCCGGAAAAATTCCTGTGTCAACAAGGGTTATAGCAACGACTACAGCTGACCCCCTGGATATTTTTTTCAATTAATTAAGTTTATTATTGTACAGACTGATGATTTCTTTTTACCTTCGCGCCCGATTTTGAAAACTCTGACATATATTTATTTATGATCAATATAACACTGCCCGATAATAGTGTAAAGCAGTTTGATGCTGGGGTATCCGGGCTTGAGGTTGCTAAAAGTATTAGTGAGGGATTGGCCCGAAATGTTTTGGCTGCAAAAGTAAATGGAGAGGTTTGGGATGCTACCAGGCCAATTTTGGACGATGCTAACGTTCAATTGCTAACCTGGAATGACGAGGAAGGCCGTTCAACCATGTGGCATTCATCTGCACACCTGATGGCTGAAGCGATTGAAGCACTCTATCCTGGGGCTAAATTCGGTATTGGTCCGGATATTGAAAGTGGATTTTATTACGACGTGGATACCGGTGATAGGGTAATTACCGAATCTGACCTGCTGAAAATAGAGGCCAAAATGAAAGAATTGGCCAAACAAAAACAAACCTATCAGCGTAGGGAAGTTACCAAGCAGGAGGCCCTGGATTATTTTACCAAAAAGGGGGATGAGTATAAACTGGAATTGATTGATGAACTTGAAGATGGGCAGATCACCTTTTATGAATCAGGGAATTTTGTTGATCTTTGCCGTGGCCCGCATTTGCCAAATACAGGCCCTATTAAGGCTATTAAACTTACAAGTTTGGCAGGCGCCTACTGGCGGGGTGATGAGAAGCGAAAACAGTTAACCCGGATTTACGGCATTACTTTTCCAAAAAATAAGGAATTGGAAGAGTACCTGATCATGATAGAAGAGGCAAAAAAGAGAGACCACCGTAAACTCGGAAAGGAGCTTGAGATTTTTGCTTTTTCACAGTTGGTGGGTTCCGGATTGCCGCTTTGGCTGCCAAAAGGGGCTGAATTGCGCGAACGGCTGGAAACATTTTTAAAGAAAGTGCAACGTGAGGCCGGATATAAACCGGTGATCACACCTCATATCGGGAATGTAGAGCTTTACAAAACATCCGGCCATTACCAGAAGTATGGCGAAGAATCTTTCAGGCCTATCACCACACCTATTG
>JABMQA010000799.1 GCA_013203545.1 Bacteroidota bacterium | reverse complement strand
TCCACAACCTGTCCTTACAAATTTACAAAAAAAAAGGAGCCCACAAGCCTGTGGAACTCCCTTCTACTCCGTCGGGGTAGTAGGATTTGAACCTACGACCTCCTGCTCCCAAAGCAGGCGCGCTGACCGGACTACGCTATACCCCGTTTATTTATTTGGTTTTCGTCAATCTGATCAACGACCTTCCCGCTTTAAGGCGGGACGCGCTGACCGGACTACGCTATACCCCGAATGTCTTTTAAAGAACTGCTCTTTTTCGAAAGCGGGTGCAAAGAAAGTAAAAATTTCTTACCTGTGAAAATTATTATTCAGAATAATCAATAAAATTCCGGATAGGCTGAAACTATTCAAGGTAAATTCCACTGCCGACAAAATAATTACTTCCCGGAATCCGCATCAGATAGGCCAGTTTAGGCTCTTCTTCGCCACTCACCGGACTATTCCAGTAATATTCATAATATCCGTAACCAGGGTTTTCGGCAATAGCAACCAGGTCCCGGATCACATAATTTCCATGCGAATCCTGGTAATCATAAAGGTTTTGTCCCTGAAGATCGGGTTGTGTGGCATGGGCAACATTGTTGCAGTCCAGGTCGTAGATAAAAAAGTATCCCGACTGGTTGTCGAAAAAACGAATATACTTTATCAGATTACGACAAAACTCAACACGCTCCAATGAATCGGAATAGTAGTTTTCAAAAACACCCCCAATTCCTTTGGCCGCCACAATTACACTTTCCATCGCCATTTTTTTATAAACATCCTGAGGATTATAATAGGTATCGGCTGGCACTCCATAGAATCCGGATGCAACGAACCAGTCGGAACCGGGAATTATTTTCAGGAATGTAAGTTTTGGCTCAATAAGGTTTGTGGAGGGGTCGGTAAAATAATATTCAACAAAGCCATAACCAATGTACTGAGCGGTTTGAACAAAATCGTGGTGGTAATATTTTCCGTTAATGTCCTGGGAGTTCAGCCGGTAAGTCCCCTGGATAGCCTTGTTAACCGGATGTGCAACGCTCCAGCCCCCAATGGTTTCGGTAAAGAAATACCCTGAATTGTCGTCGAGATATCGCACCGGATCGGAAAACGCCTGTACAAATTGAGCCCGGCTGGTACTGTCGTCGATCATTTCTGTGAATATTGCACCAAAACCGGTTGTCGTGTTGGTTGTAACAGTAGCCGTAATCCGTTTTTGAGCATCAAGTGCACTGATATCACCACTAACAACAACCGTTTCGTTTTTTGTGCATGATGCAAGTAAAAATATGGATGACAATCCTGCAACAACGCAAAGTGCTTTTTTAGTCATAAAAGTTTATTTTTTGAATTTGACAGTAAATAAACGAAACATATTTTAAATGACAAAATTTTGTATATTTGCTTTTAATCCAAAAAACATCCGATCAATGGGAAATTACAGACTTTTCTTAATGGCCTTCACCCTACAATTTGGTATCACAACCTTTGCCCAGCATGGATGGGTAAAACAGGATCCGATGGTAGTACAAAATTTACAGGCAGTGGATTTTTTTAACGAACAGGCAGGCGTGGCAGTTGGTGATAATGGTACTATCATTTCGACCGAAAACGGAGGGGAAGCATGGCTGGTTGTAAGTGGGATCACACCAGATTTAAAAGGAGTAGCTTTTGCCAGCGAGTTCCGGGTTTTTGCAGTTGGAACCGGAGGGTCGGTTTTTCTATCTGAAAACCAGGGTCAGTCGTGGGTACAGATTACCGGGCCCGGTGTGGGGTACAATCTGCTGGACATTAGTTTCGACAAAGCCTCAGGCCATGGCGTAATAACAGGACAGACCAACGCAATAATCGTTACCAGCGACTTTGGCGAAACATGGACAATTGTTGAAGATGGATACATGAGCACATTTTATACTACCTATATGGCCAATAACCAGATGGGTGTGGTGATGGGCTGGAACTCAATTTTTCAACCATTGTTGGGTTATACACTCGATTGGCAGAACTGGGACTATTGTAATTTCTATCCGACCTGGGGAGGGGTGATGTACGAAGGCAAAGCCAATGGTGGTAAATTCCTGGATGAAGTCTCAGGTTTTATTGTGGGCACTTACTTTGTTCCGGGTGGAGGGTTTTTGGCCCCTTTCGGGGGATGGAACAGCAATTCATGGGAATCCCAGAGTTTTCCGCAACCACTCAATGCCATTGATCTGAAAGAGACCTTTGGCGTTGTAGCTGGAAATAACGGATATTTGGCAGAATCGGAAGATGGTGGGGAAAGCTGGGAAATGGTATCAATAAATGCCGACAACAATATGCTGAATGATGTTTTGCTGGTTGCGAATACCGGATATATTGTCGGTAACATGGGCATGCTTTTTAAAATGCAATCTTCGGTTACTATAAGCGAACACTCTTTAAATTCGGATGATGCCAGGTGTTATCCCAATCCTTGCTATAATTATTTAACGGTTGACCTGGGTGACAGGGAAGGGCCGATAAATGTTTTTGTTTTTGATTTGATTGGGAATATTAAGATTTGCAGGAGAATAGCGGGATCAGTTGGAAAGCTGGTTCTTAACATAAATGAGTTGGAAGCCGGATTCTATTTTGTTAAAATTGATGATTTGAAAGGTAGTACTGTACTAAAATTTACCAGGAAAATCGAGTAGGTTCGGACATTAATCCCCTATCTATCGCAACCTACCTAAAAGGGGCTGGCTCATAACCATAGCTTTAGGTCAATTTCTCTAAATCTTTTTTCGGAATTGAGACATTCCAACTACCTTTGACGCTATCTGAAACAGAAAGTTTATACCATTTTATCATGATGAAAAAAAGTATTCTGCCTGCTTTATTGGTTATCGTGCTGCTTTTCCCGGCCTCATGCACGAAGGATTCAGGGATGAAAAAGATCCGGTTTATGGGCGAAGCACAGGGAACATATTACATGGTTACCTATTTTGCTAATGACACTCTTGTAACCCAAAATCAGATCGACTCCTTATTAAGGGATTTCGACATGTCGGCATCCATCTGGGTTAAAAATTCGATTATCACACGGATAAACAACAGTGATCCATCTGTTATTCCAGACAAACATTTCACTGACATTTTTAAACTGGCGCAGCGGGTATCAAAGGTTTCAGACGGTGCATTTGACATTACTGTCGGCCCGCTTGTAAATGCGTGGGGGTTCGGTTTTAAAAACAAGATGAACATGAATGACCATATTGTGGACAGCTTGTTGCCCCTTGTAGATTATGAAGCCGTGAAACTGGTAAACGGAATGATCATCAAAGAAAATCCCGATATACAAATCGACTACAATGCCATTGCACAGGGTTATTCCGTTGACCTGGCAGGTGGTTTGCTCGAAAAATACGGAATCGAAAATTACCTGGTGGATATTGGCGGCGAAGTCTTTGCCAGAGGTTCTAAACCAGATGGCAGCTCCTGGGTGGTTGGAATTGAAAAGCCCAGCGAGGATATAAACTCCGGGCGTCAATTGAATGCCACTATAAAAATTTCAGACAAAGCCGTCGCTACTTCAGGAAGCTACAGGAAATACTATGAAGTTGATGGTGTCAGGTATTCGCATACCATCGACCCGAAAACCGGCTATCCCGTAAGACATTCCCTGCTTTCAGCCACCGTTATGGCCGATAGTGCTGCTGTTGCTGATGCCTACGCCACCGCATTTATGGTAATGGGAATTGAAAAAGCAAAACAATTTATTGATAAGAATCCGGATATTGAAGCCTACTTTATCTATTCAGATACAAGTGGAAATTTAAAAGTCTTCAAAACCAAAAACCTGGAGAACCTGATTGAAGAACAGTAGAAAAAATCCTCTACTCAACAACCAACTTCCTGGTTGCAGTAGTTTCCCCTGAAGTCACAGTAAGGAAATACACACCACCGGGAAAACCTGATACATCAAATGTGATTGGATATGCACCGTGAGTATAATGTTTCCCGGTAACCTCAAAAACCTTTTGGCCGGTTAAACTACGGATTGACAAAGCTAAATTTACCGGCTCAAATACATTTATAATAATTGTAGAAGTATTAGATGCCGGGTTAGGGGATATTTCTGAAACAGCATATTTGTTTATTAACCCATCTTCATCCATCATACCAAAAGCGGGATTTACAAATTCGACGTCAAAATCAGTTATGTATTTGTATTGAACCTCTTCAAAAGGGTCTTGCGGGTTCATATGCTGATATGTTAATGGTACAATAAATTTCGCATCCTTATTTAGTGTATTAAAAACGTAATGTGAAGAAGAATGAAAATATGCCTGCCACATCCCCTCTGAAAACTCTGTAACATTAAAAGGTTCGTCTGCACTATTATTTGATGTCAGCCAGCCTCCATTTAATGCAATCCCCCGGCACCAAATGTCGGGCTGGTTGTTATCCTCCATACCTGGCAAGTCGGTATCGTTCCAGGTAACAATCATAAAATCACCATCCCAACTTGAGGCAATCTGTATGCGGTTATCTTCTTTAATATCACCAAAGTAACCCCTGAAGGTTTTTAATCTTCCCAACTCATATCCTTTCCATTTGCCGGTGTTATCGATTGTGAGATCGAAGGGCGCTGCAAAAAGACAATCAGAAATTTCGGAGCGACCGGTCACAATCGAATAAGAATCCTCTCCGGTTATACCAATAACCACTGCAATATGGGGCCTCCCCCAGGTATCGACATGCAAATCGAAGTCGAAAGCTGTCGTAAATTCAATTGAATCCCTGTCGGGTACTGGCAATCCAAATAGTTCTTCCAATGCTGCATCCGATAGGAAATTCTTCACCTCATCAATGCCATTTTCGCCTGCAACGGCCACTTGTATCGGCCCTTCCCAGGTTTGTCCTGCATCAGTAGTCTTCCATAAAATTGGATAATAGGAACGGCCTGCTGAGATTGCAACCTGACCATTATCTGAAAGCACAACCATATAACCTGTTATGCCATCAGGGGCAAATGCAACTTTTTGATCTATCGGACGACTATTGTCGATGGTTTGGCATTCGATGAGAAATTCTTCATAATCGAAGTCCATTTCATCTTCATCCCATACACCATGATTCATGATCGCAGTACCCTGGTAAATCAGTGTACCTGTTGACCAATTCTGGTTAAGGTCGGCAACCCAAACATCGCCAAGCCGGGTGATGCAGAATCCGTGAGGGATGTACTGATAAAACTCACCATGAGATGGTTTATGGTGCTTGGTTGTGTCACCCGGGTCACCGATCTTAGCACGGCCATATGTGTAGCCACCCCATGAATCAGGGCTGTTGCTTTGGTCGAGGTCTGCAGCAAAAAAAGTAACATATGCTTCATTAGGATCGGTATTTCCAATTGGATTATATATCCCATGATTAGGGTAGCGGGGGGCAAAAGGCTGGTCAGAAAGGCAGAAAATATGATCGCTCCACGTCAGGCCTTCGTCAAAGGATATTTCATAACCATACCCGCTTTGAAGCCCGCCCAAATCATCCCACACCCTATGGAAATGTGTAATTGTATTCAGATCGTCATCGGCCCACAAAAATGATCCCTTGTACAAATATTCATAAGCATTATTGCCTGTACCTAGCGTTATAATCGATACATAACGCTCACCTCCCTTTTCTGGAGGTACCGGCTTATCCTGATACGGTTTCTTACTTTCAATATCACGAGTTTTGTGATCAGTATCAGGAAATTTTAAAACAGGGGCCTTTTCGGTTTTGAATTTTGGATCGGGTGTAACTCGCTGTTGACCACAAGCGATAACACAAATAACAAAAAACACAGGTAATAGAATTTGCTTTTTCATTTCGAGCTGATTTTGAACAGACAAATATAGTGAATACTATTCAATAATTGTGTGAATGAAAATAAAAGTTAACGTTTGGGATACTAAGGATCCCATTATAAATCCGATCCGTCCATAGGTACGATATGAGGCCAACCGGAGAGGATTGGTAGACGGAGATTCAGCATTTTTTATGAAAGAGCTTGTAGCAGTAGTAGGGGCATCCGCCTATGCATTTCTTTATACCTATGTGATGCTTGCCCTGATCAATTTCATTACACCGGTTAAAGTCTCAGAGGCTGATGAAGTATTGGGCCTCGATGAATCTATTCATGGGGAAAAAGCTTACGACGAGGGCTCACTATAGGAAAGGATAATTTTTGATTTTCAAAACAGGTAAATGCGTAAATGCCTTACCTGTTTTTTTTTATCCTTGTATTGTTTATACATCAAAATTACTCTTACAACTTCCCCCTTTGCTATTCATGATAACTTTTGCAAACAATAGATTACGTTGTAAAAGAGGAGATTTCTCCGTTGTCCCGCCAATGCGTGACTTCGTACTAATGACAAGTTCTTAATGAAGCCATTTGTAAACCTGGGATAGACCTCTCAGTCGCAAGCTCCTTCGAGGTGACAATACTGTTGGTATACAAAGGGATAGAGTGCGGGAAGCGCAAAGCGCTTCCCGCACTCTATCCCCCTACTCCCGAACCAAAAGTGTCACTTCGACTGGAAAATTTGAGCTTGCGAAAATTTGAAAGGAGAAGTCTATTCAATTTTGTCATATTTTCATTG
>JABMQA010000798.1 GCA_013203545.1 Bacteroidota bacterium | reverse complement strand
GCTGTATATGTTTTGCCTGTACCGGCTGGTCCGATAGCAAAAAGGAGGTCGTTCTCACGGCAACTGTCAACCAGTCGCTGCTGGTTCGGGGTCCTGGCCTTGATTATTTTTCCATGCCGTCCATGCACCAGCACATCTATTCCGGAATATGGCTCAACAACCCCGGTATCGCCTTCGGTTTCCAGCAAATCTTCCACATCAGACTCACTCAATTTTCCAAATCTTTCGAAATGTAATATCAATAACGAAAACTTCCTCTCGAAGTCATCAATCTGTTCTTCTGTACCAATCACTTTTATTTCGGTTCCCCGTGCAACCACTTTCAATTTAGGGAAATGGCTCTTCAACAAATGGAGGTTGGCATCGTTAACACCAAAAATTTCCAGGGGATTAATGGAATCAATAGCAATAATCTTTTCTGTCATTCAGTTTCTTTCAATTTACCAATTCGTTAATAGCAAAGATGAATATACATTTGAATGCCCAAAATTATAGAAAATTGTCACATCCATACAGAACAATTGCTAATTTTGAGGTTTTAAAATTTTTCCTGAATGATTTGTGAATGAGGTTGGGAAATTATTGTAAAGGCTGATTAAAAATATGACTATCATTACCCTAACAAGCGACTGGGGAACCCGGGACCATTACCTGGCAATGGTAAAGGGGAATATTTTGTCGAAAATCTCCGGGGTTACTATTGTAGATATCAGCCATAACATCCCACCATTTAACCTGAACAGTGCATCATTTGTCCTGAGAAATATTATCCCGGCTTTCCCTGAAGGCACCATTCATATCATGGACATCACCTCGGATGCTACTATAGAGATGCCGCATTGTGTCGCATTGTACGAAGGGCAGTTTTTTATCGGCGCTGACAATGGTATCTTTTCACTGATCTTTGATCATCCTCCTGATGAGTTAGTAGAAATTGATATGATCCAGGAAAGCGACTCATTTACATTTTCGGCAAACGACATTTTCATCAAGGTTGCCAAACATATTATTGATGGGAATCCCGTTACTTCGGTAGGGCCAGCCCGTAAACTGCTGACCTCGCGAATTCGATTGAACGCCGTTACTGAACCCGACCTGATCAAAGGCCATGTGATTTATGTGGACAGGTATGAAAATGTATTCACAAATATCTCGAAAGATCTTTTTCTGAAAATCGGCAAAAAGAGGCCTTTTAAATTAACATTTGGAGCTTCACGGTACCAGGTTCAAAAAATCAGCGAATCATATAAGGATGTTTCCGAAGGTGAGATCCTGGCCTTATTCAGCGCAACAGGATACCTCGAAATTGGGATAAGCATGGGGAATGCAGCCGGATTGCTGGGACTGAAGGTTGATGATTCGGTGAGGGTTGAGTTTGGTTAGTTATATTTCTTGCACGCCTTAAATGATGAAATATTCCACCCCTGTAAACCTTACGTCTATCCCTCGCTTGTATCTTCCCAAAGCTCGATGTGATTACCTTCGGGATCTTCACACCAGGCAAATTTTCCTTCGGGATAAACTTCGATTTCGGTTGGCTCAACACCATATTCCTTCAGATGTCCGACTGTTTTCTCCAAATCAATAACACGGTAATTTACCATAAATATTTTGCCCTCTATCCTTGGGCGATTTTTAGTCTTAATGATCTGTATTATTATTTTAAACCTTCATTTCCGGAGTCCAGCACAAAACGCCATTCCCTGGTTTTGTTTCTTTTCCAAATGCTGCAATATGTTCCCTGCTCAGGTGATTGGCTTTCGTCAATAAAGGTCAGGGTATAAATCCCGTAGCTGTAACCCAGATCCCCGCTTTCTGAAACATTCGCGAACGATGGTATCCAGGTGAGTGTAAACTTTGAATCATCAAGATTCATGTAACTGTTTTCCAACGCAGTTTTACCAACAAGGGGCATCGAATTGGTTTTCAGCATGACGACACTGTCGTGGGCATACTTCAAAAAAGCCTTCTTCATCCCAAATGTTTTGGAGTACGATGAAAACGAACGGTCGGTTTGCAGGATTTCCTGAATAGCATTTAATTTTATGGATTCCTGATTTTCAATGCATGATAGGCAAATAAAAAGCATTGCCATAATACTGAATGAAAATACTGTTTTTCTCACTTTTAAAGTATTATTTGGTTGTAATGTAATTTCCAGTCATTTTAATAGGATACCCTCGACCTGGAAAATAAACCTAAAAGAGCGGGTAAAGGTAGTTAAAAAAACAGGTTTGTAAAAATGAATAAGCATGAATGATATACCAAATCATCAATCCGTCAACCCCACCATCTGCCCCAGCATATTGTTCACCTGATTTTCCAGTTGCTCATCAAAGCCAATCAATAGATGGTGGTTATAAAAATCAATAAGTTTTTTCAACTTTTCTTTATCTTTTGAGGCATAGTAGGATTGTGAGAGCATCAGCACTGCATTGTAATACGCCCGCACCACACCTGAAATCCGTGGGATATTGTTTTTCAGAACATCATTAAAATCAGCGAAATGATCTTGATTCAGAATGGTATTTTCCAAATCGGTGGGATTCAGCGTATAATCTGTCTCGGCAGTTTCGAAAGGCATAAGTTCGGATACCAGGCCAAAACTCCTGCGAAATGTTTCCAGCCCTCCCAGAAAAAAATCATCACCAAGATTGGAAAAATATATGGGGCGACCCCAGTTGTTGGCTTCAATGATATGAAGTAACATGGCCCGCTGGGGACTCAGGTAAGTCCGTTTTTCAGGATTATCACCCGCCATCTTCGAATGGCTGCGATCGGAAGTAAGATCTGGTTCAACATACCATGTCATGGTTTGACCAACAGGTAAATTATACTTTACTATCAGTGATTCTGAAAGCGGAATTTCCACGGTGGTAGCTTTCCATTTAAATGGACGGATATCTTCGATCTGGGCATCTGTAAGATTGACGTTTATTTTTTTAAATGCCCCATCCAGCCCCTCTTTCAGGAAACGAACGTACCATGGTCTGTCGATGTTAGAAATGGGAATAATCGTGATATCTGTCCTGTAATCTTCCAGAAGTTGCAGATAGGAGCATACATCAAAATCAGCATTTCCACCGGTAAAAAGGATGGCGTCATTATCGCACTGATCAAGCAAATTATTTCCGAATTCAGTTAACCAGCGTGGGTAGGCCCCTATGTCAAAGGCTTTATCGTAAAAAAATCTCAGCCTTTCAGCATCACGGCTTTGCATGGCATTAAAGGCATTGGCGCTGCATTCGGCGCCATAAAAGTATTTTGCATCACCATAGTCGGGCTTAAGCTCGATGGCTTTTTTGAGATGGGCGAATATTTGCTCGGAATAGGCAAAATCATAACCCGACAGTGGCCTGCTGTCGTAGGCCTGGTAGTGCAGAAAAAAGCCCAGGTAATAATGTACTTCGGGGTCATCAGGATTTTGCAACTTTGCCAGTGTCATAAGTTCAATGGCTTCAGGATAATCTTCCTGCCTGAACATTTCGATGGCTTCTGATTTGTAGTCCATATCCTGGCCATAGCTTTCAGGTAGAGAAACCACATTACTGGCAAACAGGATCATACAGACGAGGACTGCTTTTCTATTCATACTTTAATGTATCTGATGGATTAACCCTAGCTGATTTATATATCTGGTAAATGACCGAAAGTAATACAACCAAACACATTATAAGCACCGGAATGACGAAAAACCACCATCCTACACCAATCCGGTATGCATAGGATTCCAGCCAGTTTGTCATAATCAGAAAAGCCACCGGAAATGCCACCATCAATGAGATGAGTAGCAGTACAAAAAAGTCTTTCGAAAGCAGAATAAACAGGCTGGTTACATTGGCGCCCAAAATTTTGCGAACTGCAATTTCCCTGGTACGTTGCAGTGTAAAATACAAAGCCAGGGCAAACAAACCCATAATGGAGATGGTTATGGCCAGAAAGGCGAAAACAGCAAAGGTTTTCCCGAACTGCTGGTCGGATTTGTATTGCTGGTCGAAATGGGAATCGAGGAAGAAATATTCGAACGTATTCCCCGGAAAAATTTCATGGAATTTGTTTTCTGTAAATGTGATGGTCTCGCGGATGTTATCGGTATGGATTTTTATGGAGTACTTTTTGGCCCATCGCGGATGCGGCAGGTAGGTATAAATGGTCGGGGCAAAATCTTGCTGCAGAGATTCCTGGTGGTAGTTTTCAATCACACCGATAATCTTTCTGGTCATATTCCAGTTTGGCGTTTCAAGCTCCTCATTGATGGTGTCTTCCGGTGATTCATAACCCAGTAATTCCATAGCCTTCCGGTTGATGATATGACAAAGCCTGTCGTTTTCGCTGCCTTCAATGAAATTTCTCCCTGCCAGAAACTGCAGGTTGTAAAAATCCATAAAGTTTTCATCCACATGGATCACGCTGAGGGTTCTGGAATTTTTAGCATCGTTGTTGGATTTTCTAATGTAGCCATTGGTAAACCATACTTCATCACCGGGAACAAAAAACGATGCGCAGGTATTCATAACCGATGGATTATTGAGCAATTCGGCTTTAAAGCTTTGCTGGCGTTGCTGCCAGGTAGAGTCGATATTTACAGGTGCTTTTACAACCAGTGTCTGATCGAGTTCAACGCCAAGGTTTTCGCCCTGCATAAAACTTACCTGCCTGAAAACCGTTAATGTGGACGCTATCAGCAAAATGGATATGGAGAACTGGAAAACGATCAACACCTTCCTGAAGAGGATTCCCCGGGCACTCTTGTCGCTTTTTGATTTTAAAACTGTAATGGGTTTATAAGACGAAAGGACATAAGCAGGATAAAGACCTGAAAGTATGGAGCCTGCAACAATTACCAGGGTAAATAATACCCAGAATAGAGGCTCATACCAGAGTTTCAAATTCACGGATAATCCGGTCAGGACGCTGAACCATGGATAGGCAATCTCTACGATGATCAGGGCAATGATTACGGCAACGAAATTGATGATAAACGATTCGATTAAAAACTGGCGTATAAGCTGCGGGCGGGTTGCCCCTGATACCTTTCTCAGCCCCACATCCCTGGCCCGTTCCATAGCCCGGGCAGTTGACAGGTTTATATAATTAACCCACGCAATGATGAGGATCAGGATTGAGATCACAAGCATGAAATAAACCGAATTGCCGTTGCCGTTCACCTCGGCTTCACCCGGATAATTTGAATATAAATGAATACGCTCGAGAGGTTGCAGATAAAAAACCATATCCTGGTTTTGTTCTTTTATTTCATCGGCAAGCCGCTTTTGCACATATTCGTTTAGCTTTTGTTCAAAAACAACGGGATCAGTACCCTGTTTAAGCTGAACATAGGTAAGCATCACATCAACCCACCAGGAATTCCTGGCCCATTCACCATAGGTATCATACATGGTTTGCATCGAAAACAGGCATTGAAAATTGAGGTGTGTATTTGCAGGCATATCCTGAAAAACCCCTGTTACTTTATAAACTCTCCTGTTGTTGAGCTTAAGTTGTTTCCCAATAGGATCTTCACTGCCAAAATATTTTCGGGCAAGTGTCTCAGATAGAACCACTGAGAATGGTTCAACCAATGCCGTTTCGGGATTTCCCTTGATCATTTTGTATGAGAATATCTTAAACAATCCCGGTGATGCGAAATAGGTTTTGTCTAACCTGAATTTATAATCTTCATAGGATAAAATACCTTCTAACTGATAGTCGCTTAATAAAGTAATATCCATTACTTCGGGAAAAACTTCCATGAGTGTTGGCCCAAGCGCATTGCAGGCGGTAGCCATTTGTTCGGCCAGCTCACCCTGGCTGTACCGGTCGAGCCGGATGCGGTAAATATCACTGGCATTCTCATGAAATTTATCATAGCTCAGTTCATTTTCAACATATTGAAAAATCAACAAACTGGCAGCAATTCCAATGGCAAGGCCGAATACATTCACAAATGAAAACACCTTGTTTCGAATCAGGTTTCTGAAAGCAAGTTTTACAAATAAATCAGTCATTGTATTTCAATATTTTTTTTCAATCCCATCAATTTTGGGATTGACGCTTTGCTAAAGCCATACCAAATGTTGCAATGTTCAAGAAAACAGAAGGATATAGAAAATGCTCCTGGAGTAAAAAGTGTTTTTTGTTCGATAGAAAACAATGAAGTGTACTAATTCGAACACAGAAAAATTTAAGGCCCATGAAATCGTCGCACTGCACGAACACAAAGCTTGCTTTCTTTGTAATAGTAATATTGAAAACCACTATTAAAATTTTGCGCCCATGCACCATCATCATTATATTCAGTAGAACTCCAATAGAATGTGTCCTCAAAACTCCCAAGACCAGTTATTTTCAAATTATTATACATCAGATTCAATTCACCCTTCGAGGGTAAAAACCAATCACTGTACTCATTTATAACCAAATCTTCACAAATTCTGGCAGCAATACCAGGTTCCTTGCATGCTGATATTATCATTGTTGTGTTTTCATTACCATCCCCTATGTCACCACCTGTATTCCCAACATATACTCCTGCACATCCCCATTCAGCATCAGTACTTTGATCAACATTGCTACATATCAACCCACCTCCTGAATCATCAAGGTAAAAAACTAATCCCCCAAAAGCATTCATTCCTATTTCCGGAGTTACAAAACATTGATTTTTACTGGATTCAAATGAATTTTTGTAAGCACATAAACGGTATGCATAAACATTGTTTAACAGATCAATATCATTGTCCTCAAAGCTATTAAGCTCAGGATTTATTAATGCAATTTCTTCCCAATTCACGTTGCTGCTTTTTCTTTCTATTCTAAATCCATCATTTCCTTGATATTCGTAATCCCATGTGAAAGATACTGACGCCACCGAATTAATTATGAAATTAAAATTCTCAGGAGGTGGTAATGAGGTATTAAATTCAGTTTCTGTCCAGGAAGAAAAATAATTTCCGATAAAAGCACGTACCCGATAAAATATATTGGTGTTGAATAAAAAATCAAAGTCTTTATGTTCATTTTGCGTGGTTATTGCTAGTTGCTCCCAGTTCATTCCTTCATATTTTCGTTCTAATAAATAGCCGTCGCAACAATAACAGTTATCCTTCCAATTGATTTCCAGGTAGTTTAATGTTCCAAAATTGATAGAAAGATTTGAAGGTTCAGATATTCCAGCTTCTGTTTTGGTAGCAGTCTTTGAAGATTCGTAAGATTCATAAAAAGCATAAATCCGATATTCAATGGGTATTGTACGTAATACATTTGTATCGATAAATGAATATGTGTTAGGGTCTAGTTTCCTGTAATCTAAAACCCATTCTTCATTATTAATTTTCCGATCCACAACAAATCCGTGCTCACCATGGGCATACGCCCTCCATGTTATTTCATATTTTTTTTCTGATAATTTATTGGCTCGAAGATCTATTGGAGCAAAATCACCTGTAATCCAACCCAGTTTTTTAATAGAGTTATGATTACCAGCATAAGCATAAATCCGATAATAATACCTCATTGATGGTTCAGGAATAATCAAAGTATCAGTCCAGGATCGAGCGCTTTTTGGCAGGACAACATATCCTTCATACCATGAGCCATCTCCTATTTTGCGGTCAATTTTAAACCCTTGAATGTTTTCATTGTTTTCAATATCGTAAGACCATACAAAGGTTTTCTTTGTAATGTAGTTGCTTCTAAGGAAAAACCACTCAGGAGACCAATCGGGATGTGGACTGTCGTAAAAACTATATGGATCCTCTTTTTTACAACCTACCCATGCTATTAGTAGGGAAAAAATTATACATATCAATAATATGGAGCAGCATAAATGTCTCATTTTTTAATCATTTTTTACGCAAATTTAAGAAAAAATAAACACTGTAGAGGAGAAAAACGACGGAAATTATAGATTGAATCCCTGACTGGAAAGTTATTGTTGATTTATTCGGAAATTTCCTTTCATTAATTATCTCGGAATCTATACCTGGGCTTTCCCTGTCTACAAATCACTTCAATTTGAAACATTAATTGTCTGACTAGCCTTGTTTATTAGGCAAATTTATGTGAATGCAAATAATATAGTGACGACTATTACCGCAACGAGATTGTTTTTTTATATCGGAAAAGCCATTTGCAGATATCCTGATTGTTAATAGTTCACAATCAATATCCGGAAGATTGACTTTAATATCCCTTCCTTCGTATTCATAATCCATTTTATAAAGTAACTGTCCATTTATATTCGAAATTAGCAGGTTAACATTTTCACCAACAGGAATCATTTCATGGTTAAGGTGAATATAAAATCTGCTTTTGGCCGGATTTGGATAAATACACTCGATCAGAGCCACATTTTCCAAAACATCGTTTTCATACATACCCGTAAAAGGATTGAACAAAGGCATAAAATCCACCAATCCCAGCGAGGGATCATCAACCTGGTGATAGATATGCATTTCAACTATATCAGGATCCATATTTCCCCACCAATTGTTTTGGGCCATTATGGGGTCGGGGGTGTCATTGTATAGGTCATAAACCTCTCCTCCATTTCCATTGTCATAAATTTGATTCATACCGGGGTTAGAGGGCTCACCACTGATATCGCCAAGATTGGGCTGCGCATTGGCCTGGATGGTTATGCCCCACAGGTTGCCCGTAATTGTATTTC
>JABMQA010000073.1 GCA_013203545.1 Bacteroidota bacterium | reverse complement strand
CTTAGAAACACTAAGAAAAATACACTTCAGGAATAAACTGCGACAATATGAAATACGAGAAAAATTTCTTAAACAATTGATTATTAACCATTGGGTCAGGAGTTCTAAAATTGATTGAAATTTATCATGCCATGGAAAAGATAAAAGTGCAGGGCGATGATGATTATAGGTCGATCTGGATTGAGGTACACAGGGGAACCATTGATGATTTTGGGACTTTCGAAGAATATCGCGATGAGGAATGGGTAGAAACGCCCGAAGAATTCCACGGTTTATGGCTCGATTATTATCCAAAAGAAACTGTGAGAATGGCCGTTGCCTTATTCTTAAAAAATATCCCGTTTGTGTTGCGGGATGCTTTGGAAATGATTACAGGCCGGGATTTTATCGGTATTGTACCGGATCATATCACACCCCGTTATTGCCACAGTTTGTTTCCCAGGGAGGACAATATCATCGATTTTATGAATCTCGACCACGAATATGAAGAAATGATAATTAATAAAGCTTTTTGGTATCCATAGGAAAAAATCAAATCACAATTTATATAAATTTACACAATGATTAAAATTGGAAGAAATGAGCCCTGCCACTGCGGCAGCGGCAAGAAGTATAAAAAGTGTTGCCTGATTAAAGATGAAGCTGCTGAGAAGGAACGCCCTGCACGGGAATTTCTTGAACCATTATCCGAAGATAATATAATTAAAAGCGGTTTTTTTGATGGAATTGATGAGGATATAGATAAGGTATTCGATGAAGATTTTAGGGAGGGGGAATATGATAATATCCCGAAAGATCCATCATTGGATGAACCATATTATGATGAGGATAATCCCGACCTCCCGAAAGAAGACAATAAGCTGGTAAATGAATGGTGGGATAAATATAAGGAGTTTGAAGGCCCTGTGGAAGAAAGGCAACATCTCGAAAATTTCATCGAAGGCCATCCGGATTTAGTTATTTACCTTGGCCTGGAACACGAGGTGCTGTTTGAGTTGGGAAATGCTTATTTAAAACTTGGTAAAATAGATGACCATATTCAATTCCTGATTGGTTTTCGACAACAGTTCCCGGATGTATATTTGAAAAGCTTTGGGTATTATGATGCTGATATTATTGCCTGGCTGATTTCAAAAAACCGTCGTGATGAAGTATCCGGGTATTTGGGAAACTTTATTAAAGATCCTGTTGAATGTGTCGAAAAATTATTTGAGGTGATCAATCTGCTTCAGGCAACTGATATGACGTCCGATTTGCTACTGCTGGTTAATGGTGTGTACGGGCCTGTTTGCAATTCAGAAGAGGTATTTGGCGGATACGAAATATTGACCCCGCTTGTTACTGAAATCTTTACCAAATACCTGAAACCGGATTTTTCAGATGATGATTTGGACAATATGATTGCCGAATTAAAAGGAATTGCCGTTGAACTCGATGAAGAATATTATACGCAATCCTATTGGAGGCCTAAATTTGAAACCATACTTCAGCCCTATTCTGTGTGGGCGCCGGAACAGCCAATTACTAAGGATAAGATTTATGAATTGCACTACAATATGTCGATAAACTACATGAGGTTTTTGAAGGAGAAGACCGGAATATCGTGGATTTCTTCAAATTATTTCAGCATGTTAATGAATGAATTTTTGCATTCCTGGCATCAGGATACGAAAAAGAGGAACAATGCTTTGTTTGATTTTTCAAAGGGTGTTATGGATAAACAGATATCCAAATTATCAATTCAGATGGGAATGTTTTTCGACATAACCAAAACAATAGGCCTGTTTAATGCCATTTACTATTTTGCGGAATATCTGGTAGCGTGTGGTAATATTAACGAAAGCCAGGCTTTAACCATACAAAATAATTGTACAAACCTTCATGGCAAAATATACCCTAAACTGAAAAAACATGACGTAGAAGCGTATGTATTTGCTAACTTTCCAAGGTGGGGGTAATCGAAAAATGGTGATAAGGCAGTCAGTTTCTGTAAGTTTATAATTACCGGAATTTGACATTTCGTTTCATGCCATCACTATTTGCCGAAATCATAGCATGTTTGTTTTGTGGTAACAGCGAGTGGGCCCTTCTTTACCTG
>JABMQA010000797.1 GCA_013203545.1 Bacteroidota bacterium | reverse complement strand
TCAACCATCGGCTCAAAGGTCACCATCGGTTGTTCCTTGCTCAGGCAAAGATATCGTCAAAAATCAGTACTTTTGACATCGAAAATTAAATAGTCCGATTTATAGGGGGCTAAACCACGGGTAACCATATTAACTGGTGGAATTCTAAAAAAATGACAAAAATGTTTATAGAAGCTGGATTTGAAAATATTTATGTTTCCGGGTATGGTCAAAGCTTTTTACCTCCTATGAGAAATACTTCTCTTATTGATTCTACCCATCCAAAAATATTATTATATATGGAAGCGATTAAGTAGTACCTACAGTAGGACAAGAATTCAAATTATTATCCAGACAAAACCTCTAACTGGTGGAAAGTAGAATCCACAATCAACCCTCAATCCCTACCTAAAAAGCAACCTAAAAATCGCTCCTCCATCAGCACCCGGCTATACCCGGATATCCCCACCGTGAAGGTGCATGATCTGTTTTGACAAGCTCAATCCGATGCCGGTCCCATTTTTTTTGGTGGTGAAAAACGGAATGAATATTTTACCTAAAATCTCATCGGGTATGCCCGGCCCGTTATCCCCCACCGAAATTCCTGCCTTTCCGGTATCATCTTTAAAATTCCGGATTTCAATTTCCCTGGAATCCTGCTGACCAAACGCCTGAATGGCGTTTCTGATCAGATTGAGCAATACCTGCCCTATCAGGTTTCTGTCGATCCTGATATTTCCTCCATCACCGGCAGGAACGAAGGAGAGGTGGATTTGATTTTTTATTAATTCGTCCCTCACCAGTTCGATGGCATCACCAACAAAAATATTGATATCGATATCTTCCTGAACGGGATCGGGCACACGTGTATATTTGCGGTAACTCTCGATAAATTCAACCAACCGGACAGACCGGTCGTCGATTTTCGTAAGGGCATTTTTTATCTTTCTACGCTTTTCATCCGACAACACCTCATCATTCCCCATCAACATCAATGCGGTTTCGGTTAAACTGGAAATCGGGGTGACGGAATTCAGGATTTCGTGCCCCAGCGTACGGATCAGGTCGTGCCAGGCCTGTATCTCCTTTTGTTCGATCTGTTGCCTGATATCCATAAAGCTGACGATTTGAATATTTCTACCCAATATTTTCAGAGTGCTGATATGCACCGATAAGGTCTTATTTATCCCCCCTACCCTGATGTCAATTAATCCTGAGGTTTTTCCTGTAGCTTCCCTGATAAATTCATTCAATTCAGGAAACTCATTTTCCAATTGGGCCATTTCCCGAAGTCCCGCTAAACCAAGTGTACCCAAAGCCGACCGGTTAACATGTCCGATACTTCGTGACCCGTCAACGGTGATCACACCAACCGGTATGTTGGCCAGGAGTTCCTCCAGAAATGCAAACTGGCTCTCACGTTCGGTCTTCACCCTTTCGATAACTTCGATGACTTTATTAAACGTACTGGCGAGTTTTTCTGATTTACCGGATTTATATTTAAACCTTACAAGGCGATCTTCATATTCAATGGCATCAAGAAAATCATGGATTAATCTGTAGGTCCTACCTGTAAATCTGATTAGTTCTGCTACCTCTAAAACAATCAGTGCTGCCAGGATGATAATGCTGAACAACCTATCGGGATTCATTACTATCAACGCCATCAATACCAGTGTGGCAAGGATCAATAATATCCTTATAATGATACGGATGGTAAACCGTTTATAATCCATACTTTTCTATCCTCCTGTAAAGTGCGTTCCGGTGAATACCCAGATCCTCTGCCGATTTGGTTATATTTCCGCTATTTGATATCAAAACCCTGATGATCGCTTTTTTTTCCAAATCATCAAGGGTGGTAATTTTGTTTTCCGCTTCATCCATGGGATATTGCCCCGGAAAGAAATCCGAATATTTTAACGCATTTCCCTCCTGCAATATGATGGCCCGTTCGACAGCATTTTTCAACTCCCTTACATTTCCGGGCCAGTTGTACTTCTCCAGTTTCTCAACTGCTGACAGCTCAATTTTTGGTAAATCCTTACCATATTTTTTCACGAAAATCCGGATAAAATGATCCAGCAGCAATTTAATGTCAGATTTCCGGTTACGCAGTGGTGGGATTACCATCATAAAGGTATTGATCCTGTAATACAGATCCTCCCTGAAAGTATTTTGCCTGACCATCCCATCCAGGTTCATAATGGTAGCGCAGATCAACCTTACATCAATCGGGATTTCTTTAGAACTACCAAGGCGGATAACCTTCCTGTTTTGCAACACACTCAACAGTTTTGCCTGCATGTTTAAGGATAGGTTTCCGATTTCATCCAGGAATATGGTTCCTTCGGTGGCGATTTCAAACCTACCGGTTTTATCTTCTGTTGCATCCGTAAAAGCACCTTTTTTATGACCAAAAAGTTCGCTCTCGAAAAGCGTTTCGGGTATTGATCCCAGGTCCACCCTGATAAAGGGCTTTGCTTTTCGCAAAGAGTGCCTGTGGATGAGATGCGCAACCAAATCCTTTCCGGTGCCGTTTTCCCCAAGCAGGAGCACATTGGCATCCGTATCCGCCACTTTTTCCACCAGGTTTATAATTCTTTCGATTGCAGGCGAAGTACCAATAACTGGTTCGTACCTCCGGTCGATAGCTTCAGTAAGTATTTTCTGGGTCTGTTTTAACTTTTTCACCTCCATCCTGGATTTTCGCAACTCCAGGCCAGCCATAATTGATGCAAGTAAGCGTGCATTTTTCCAGGGTTTTTGAATAAAATCAAAGGCGCCCCTTTTCATCGACTCCACCGCCAGTTCGATATCGCCAAAAGCGGTCATCAACAACACCACCGACGCCGGTTTGGTATCCCGGATATATTTGAGCCAGTACAAGCCTTCCTTTCCATCAACAGACCCTTTGCGAAAATTCATGTCCAGCAGTATCACATCAAAATCATTTTCATTCAGACAATCGGTAATTTCCTGCGGTGAATTCAAATCCTTTACCAACGAAAAATATTCCTCCAGAAACATAACCGCCGATTCCAGAATACCGGGATCATCATCAATGATCAATATGCTATGGTTTAGTTTTGACATATGTTAGTTTTCAGTTCTCTCCCGATAGCTATCAGCGATTTTATTTAGGGTATTTATT
>JABMQA010000796.1 GCA_013203545.1 Bacteroidota bacterium | reverse complement strand
GATTAACCCCGTTTCAATACAATCCGGTTAAGAAGCAATTAATCGTTTATCAGGATATTAAAATTGAAATCAGATGCAAAGGTGGAACCAATAATTTTGGCAATAACAAGCTGAGAAGCCGTTGGTGGGATCCTGTATTGTCCGATATGTTACTCAATTATGAATCATTACCAAAAATGGATTATAATAAATCCTTCAAAGCAAAGGATGAAACGGGATGTGAATACCTTATCATCACGCCCAATGCAACGGAATTCCAGGTTTGGGCTGATTCTATTAAGGAGTTCAGGACAACGCAGGGAATATTTACAAAAGTAGTTACCCTGAGTGAAATTGGCAGCAACACAGCTTCATCGATTGAAGCGTACATTAACAATGGTTATAATACCTGGGACATTGTACCGGCTGCCTGTCTGTTGCTTGGGGATTATGGTACTGACGGTTCCAACAGGATCATTTCACCCTTATGGGAAAACTATTGCATATCGGATAATATCTATGCTGATGTGGATGCACTTATTGCATTAAGTGTAAACGGTGAGTTGATCGGGACAGGAACCGGAACTGGTGCACCCGTTTCAATTACCATTCCGGGACAAACACCACCAGACCCGGTACTGGTTACAGTAACTAAACAAAACTATTTCAGGTACGATCGTTATGTTGAGGTACTTCCTGCTACAGGCCCTTATGTTGTATATAATGAAATTGAAATCAATGATATATCCGGAAACGGCAATGGTGTTATGGAGACATCAGAATCAATTCTGGCTTCAATTACGGGTAAAAATATTGGTGTTGAAAATGCTGAGAATATAGAAGTAAGCTTAACTACAACAGATGCTTATATAACGATTACGGATGGAACGGAATATTACGGAAGCATTACTGCAGGAAATGTAGCAGTTGTTACAGATGCGTTTTCGTGGGTTTGCATTTCATTAATATAAAAACAGATTGGTTAAAAAAACCAACAAGGTAGTTCTTACATAGTTTCGTTAAAACAGAGTTTTATTAAAAATAAGAATAATAAGATTGTTCAAAATAAAATAAAGATCACGCTAAAGAAAATTTTACTCGTAGTACTTATCATCACTTTAGTTCCTCTTATGATGAGGGCTGAATGGATACCACTGAATAACAAAAGCACAAAACAAACCCCTCCCAACGTTACATTGATCAGCAGTGATAACAGTAGCAGTGTTTTCAAAATTGACATTTCCGGTTTCGACCTGAAAAACATCAATGCCAATGGACAGGAATACCAGGTGATAGATTTACTGGCCGAATCGTTTGTAACAAAATCCGGAATGCCAGCCTTGCCTTACATTGCAAAAACATTCGCTATACCAGACCGGGCCTCTGTTTCGATTGAAATCCTGGAAACGAGCGAAATTCAAACATTCCAAAATGTTAATCTTGCACCTGCAAGGGAAAGTTGGCTTGAGGGTGACCCTGAAACGCCTTACATCGAAAATGCAGATGCTTATGCCGCAGATGGTATTTTCCCGAAAAATTTTACCCGTGTAGATCCGCCGGCTATTTTCAGGGACTTCCGTATTGCCAGGGTATCAGTTTTCCCGGTTCGGTATAATCCGGCAAAAAAAGAATTACAGGTAGCAACTTCGCTCACTGTAAAAATTAATTATGGATCAGGGCTGGTAACAAACCCGAAAACGACACCCAAAAGGGAAATAGCACCGTCTTATGGACAGCTATACAGAAGTTTTCTTTTTAATTACCAAAGTGTACTTGACGAAAACTATGGCGGAAGGGAAAACGGACATGAACTCATGTTGTGCATTATGCCCGATGAATTCTATGAGAGTTTCCTTCCATATGCTGAATGGAAGCGACAAAGCGGGATAGATATTCATATCACAAAATTCAGCGATATAGGTGCTAATTCTTCTAATCCAGATATTATCAAAGATCATATTGCGGATGCATATCTTAACTGGGAAGTTACACCAACCTATGCATTGCTGATTGGTGATGGTGGACTTATCCCTACATACACAAGTAGTGGCTATGTAGCTGAAAACATTTATGTTGAAATTGAAGGGAATGATTATTTCCCTGAAATGATG
>JABMQA010000795.1 GCA_013203545.1 Bacteroidota bacterium | reverse complement strand
TCAGGTTGGCAGTACAAGTTACTTCCGACTGATTACTGATCACCGACTACCGATTACTGATTACCGATTACTGATTACCGATTACCGATCACCGACTACCTCTCACCTCTCACTTCCCATCTCTCCATACCCATCTTTGTAAGGCGCCTACTTTAAATACACCGTCCCCTTCGTTTTACCATCTTTAAACTTCAGGACGATTTCGCTTTTTGTGAGTTTCTTGATCCTGAAAAATTTCGGCACCCTGAAATTCTGCTCATCTGAGTATGTTTCAACTACCATAAGCAATTCATTTCCATTCAGCTTCCAGGTACCGGATGCCGTTGTGTAATCGTTTTTCTTAAAACTAAAGGTCTTTTCGATATTGAACTTCAACTCCTCACCAACTGCAAGCTTGTGGTTCTTTCCTTTTACGTTTACAATGATCCATGGCTTCCAGATCAAAATTTGTTCCTGGTCACTTCCATATTTTTGTGAAAATGCTGCCGGAATAGCCATTGCAATAATAATCACTAACAAAACAATTCTTCTCATCGTTTTCGGATATTCAATTTCATTCATAATATTCAATAACCTTCCCCTGGCAGGTAAACGAAATTCCAAGTGAGGATGCTGTGCCAATCATTACGGCTTCGATAATGGGCTCGGTAACCTCGGTCTCAGCTACCCAATCAACAATAAAATTGGCACCTGATCCGCCTTTGGCCTCTTTATATTCAACCAGGTAATTTGCCGTTTCGAGTGGTTGCAAAACGATCGGATCATCCACATAATGCCTTATCAATTTACCCTTTGTATCATAATAATCCACAGTGGTTACAATAATCTCGTCATCGATATCGGTATTTCTAACACTTAACATGGCCGATAGTTTAATCTTATGGTCCATTGCCGTTCCGAATATCTCTGAATACACCGGGACATATACCTTTTCGCCCTTCACAAGCAGTAGTTTCTGAAAATCATCAGAACTTATCCGGACATATTCCTCCGAAGGGGGAATCCGTTGGACAGTTTCCTCATTTTTATCCTTCCTGGCACAACTGCATAAAAATAAGAGCATCCATGAGGTGGCTAGAAAATATGTAATTCTTTTATTCATATCATTTCAGGTTAGCAAACAAAGTTACAGAAAATTAATTTCCTTTATCACATTCAATTAACTCAAACGCTAAAAATATAATTCATAGCAACTCTAAATAATTAAACTACTGCCTTGTTTTTCAACAAAATTACCTCATTTCATTGCATTGAATACCCTTATTATCCCAAACAAAAATCAAAATATTTTCGGGATTTAATTGCACACATTTAATAAACTGCATATTTTTACGGCAATGATTCCTGGGTGAATTTAAATCTAAAAGACCATCTAAATTTTTACGAATCCGTGATTTTTATTATGCAAAGAAATATTTTCCACCTGATACTTGTGTTGGGTTTGTGTTTTATTTTATTTCAAGGTTTTAACCCGACCTTCGGGCAGGTTAGCAAGTTTGACCTGCACCCTGAAATGGTAACCCTTGAAACCGGAGGTGGTGATGCCGGCCTTATTGCAGACGAACAGGCCGTGTCGGGCGATCCGCTAAACGGCAGGTCTGGACATCCGAAAACCATATGGTCAGCTCAATATACTTCCGGCTACCCGCATATTGCATATGTTGATCTTGGGGAAGAGATCAATATTTCCCATATTTTTTTCTATGACTATTTTGGCCGGGGAGATCTGGTTGTGGAATACGGCAGGCCGGGTAGTTGGAAATATCTGTTTACAGAACCCCTCCTGCAATTCAAGATATGGCAGGGTCATGAGGTTCAAGCAAAAACACGATACATCCGGCTAACAAAAACATGCGAAGGCGCCGCCTTTGGGGAAATCGTTATTTACAGCGGAAATGTAACGCCGCAACTTTCGGTTATTATGGATCTTGAAGCCCAAAGCCCTACCCCTGTATCACTTAAACTTTCCTGGACTGATATTTCAGGGAATTCACTCACCGGCGAACTGATAAAATACGATTTGAGATACAGTCACAAGTTGATCACACCAGGGAATTTTCAATATTGTACCACTTTCCCGTTTTATCTTTCCCCGCATCCAAATACGAAAAGGTCAATGGTGGTTAACGGACTTGAAAATGGAAAGAAATATTATTTTGCCCTGGTAATGATGGGCACCATTTCCAACTCCGGGTTATCAAATATTGCATCCGGACAAACAGTATCTTTTTCAAATATTACCGAGACCAAACTGGAATTGGAACCCTCAATGGTTTATAACCAGTCAGGCCTGGGGGATGCAGGCAAAATTATTGACGAACAGGAAATTTCCGGTGATCCTTTGGCGGGGAACGGAGGAAATCCCTTTACGATCTGGAACCCGGGTTCCGACCCTGCTGCATATCCTGCAAGCGCCTGGATCGACCTTGGAAATGAAACCTATGTTACAAGGATTTTTGTTTACGATAACGATGGAACAGGCGACCTGCTCATCGAAAGCGGCACACCGGGTGAATGGAGCCAAATTTTTGTTGACCCGTTGACTGGTGTAAATGTATGGGATCATCAGGTTGTAAGTGAACACTCACGGTATATAAGGATTACGATGAACAGCCCCGGGGCCCGGTTCAGCGAGGTCCTTCTCTATGGCATCCTGCCGGTTTATACCCCGGAAAAGATTTATGTTGAGCCAGGGATGATGAACAATAGTTCCGGTGAAGGTGATGCCTGGAGACTGGTTGATGAACAGGTTTTAGCCGGCGATCCGGCATACGGACAGGGAGGGGATCCCCTAACTGCATGGGATACCGGATTTGGAAACTGGATAAAATATCCCCTGTTTACTACTTTGGATTTGGGTAAAGTCTATCACATCCAAGACCTTTTTCTTTATGATTTCAACAGCGCTGCGGCGTTTACAATCTGGGGTGGGTATCCAGGCAACTGGGAATTGCTGGCAGCAGACTCTTTAACCGGTTATTGTTCGTGGAATCAATATGGTTTAAATTATGATTTAAGGTATCTGCGTTTTGGGAAAAACACACCAAATGCAAATGTGGCAGAGGTAGTTGTTTACGGTTATGACGAATCCCCCTTTCATTCCGATAGCATCGCTCCCGGTGATATCATTGATCTTTCTGCCACCGGCCTTAATCCAACTTCTGCCATTCTTTCCTGGACTTCACCCGGTGATGACGGGAAAAATGGAACCGCCGGTTTTTACAGCATCAGGTATAGCACTTCACCAATAACTGAAGATAATTTTTATGACTGCAGTGAATGGCAACATGCCCCGACACCGCTTCGGGCCGGAGAAATTCAGACGGATACAATTCCATCCCTCAACCCCGACACTGAGTATTATTTTGCCATACGC
>JABMQA010000794.1 GCA_013203545.1 Bacteroidota bacterium | reverse complement strand
GCCTTCCGCCAGCCCTAATTGCCAACGCGGGAAGGCCTCGCAAAGTCTGTTGTTACTATGAAGTTCTGCTTCATATCGCTGTTATGAACATTGGTCAATTGCAATTCGCCAGTGGGCAGAGTGGCAATTCACCAAGTTACAAGGTACTACTTTGCAAAAACCACCCGCTTCTCTTACCCAATTACCCCTTAAATTTTGTTTCCGTTTTCATTTGATCACAACTTCAAATATAAATTCTCCCATTCAGGTTTTAGCATTAATTCCATCCCACAAATTACTTAAACCCGTATTACCAATTATCAGTTTCAATACGCGCCATGAAGTGCTATCAATGGCATAATCTGCCGGAAGTAGTCCGGCCCTGCCTGATTGAAATTCTTCAATTGACAGCCTTACACAATCAAGTACCCGGTCCGGATTAAAGCCTTTGAGCAGGAAGTATGCTACAGAGAGTGGTCGCATAACGAATTATTGCCTCCGTCGAGGATATCGGGTATGATTTGATTAATACATCCGCATAACCATTCTGGGGAGGGCGCTTCGTTAATCCATGAATTTCCTGCATTTTTTCGATTGGAAATTGTTCTAAAATATCAGCAGCATTTACAGGGTTAACCCAAAGGTCTTTTTCGGAGGCATCATTAAATACATTTTCCCAAATGAAAGGAATGGTTCCGCAAATGAACAAGATATCAATAACTTCTTTTGGTGAGTAGCGGCCTAAAGCAGCTATTTAATTTGATAGAATATTCAAGATATTGTCGGTTCTTGAGAAAATAATGGTATCAGATGGTGATCCGCGACGAAACTGCACATCGTTTACAAAGTCGAGTTTTAAAGAAGTGTCGCCTTCAAAAACAAATTTTGATAATGATCTGCGTGCATTGCTATAAAATTTTCGGCGTTGAACCGGATAAAGTTTATTGATCGTTGAATCGGTGAGCAAAGCAAGTAAGTTTTGCTTACTGATAAGCCTCGTCAACTCATACCATTTCAAACTATTGAGTGCCTTGATAAAGAGTTGATCGTCCATAAGGAATACATTTACGGGATCTGCCAGAATTTTATCCGACAATTCCGTTCTCATGCTTTCAGGTATATCCCAAAGCATGGCTTTCAACTTAGTATGTAACCCTATCTGCATGGATGTTGTTTTTTGCAAATGTACAATTACATAATAATAATAATAATGGATAACACCGATTGTATTGATGGAACGCGAATGACACGAATTAGACGGATTTTTTTACATTGTTACTCAGCGTTTAACACCGTGTTACCCGGTGAAACTATTCACTCCAGACAGTGCGTTTGATGTAGTCAGTATTGCTTAAGATAATTCGAATTACTTTCTCAGAAACATTTGGTATAGAGTAATCCGCAACATTTCTGAAATTTCTTTCCCCACCGGTTTTTTGGCATTGGAGTTGCACAAGCCCCTGAAGAATCCGCTCAGGATTCAACCCGACCATCATTACGCTGGCTTCTTCCATTGCTTCAGGACGTTCATGGGCTTCACGGATATTGAGCGCACGAAAATTCATGGTTGAGGATTCCTCGCTAATTGTCCCACTGTCAGATAAAACTGCATAGGCATTTATTTGCAATGCGTTGTAATCACTAAAACCCAGTGGTTTCATCCATTGAACCAACTCATTCACCTGTACCTTTTTAGCTTCCAGCATTTTTCTGGTTCGTGGGTGGGTACTGACAATGATGGGGTATCCGTATTTCTCTGCAATGAGATTGAGTGATGCTATCAGTCCATTGAAATTTCTTTCGTTGTTGATATTTTCCTCGCGGTGTGCTGAAACCACAAAGTATTTACCCTTTTCCAATCCCAATCTTTTTAACACATCCGAAGCCAAAATTTTGGGCATATAATGGTTCAATACTTCAAACATGGGGCTGCCGGTTTTGATGATGCGGTCGGCAGGCAGGCCTTCGCGCAGCAGGTATTCGCGGGCGATGCTGCTGTACGGCATATTGATATCGGAGATGTGATCCACGATCTTGCGGTTGGTTTCCTCTGGCACTCGCTGGTCGAAACAACGGTTGCCGGCTTCCATGTGGAAGATGGGGATGTGGCGTTTCTTGGCCGGTATGGCGCAAAGACAGCTATTGGTGTCGCCCAGGACGAGGAAGGCATCGGGTTGCTCCTTTTCGAGTATCGGATCAATTTTAATGATGACCTGGCCGATGGTTTCGGTGGCGGTTGCTCCGGCGGCATTCAAAAAATAATCGGGTTTGCGGATACTAAGATCCTCATAGAATATTTCATTCAGCTCATAGTCGTAGTTCTGGCCGGTGTGGACGGTGACGTGATCGATGGCTTCGGATTCGTCCAATTTGGCCATCACGCGGGAGAGGCGGATGATCTCGGGGCGGGTGCCGACGACGGTGAGGACTTTAAGTTTGTTCATTTGATTGTTGAGAAGTTGAGTTGTTTATAAGTATAATGGTTGAAGGATTGAAAAGTTGAAGGGTTGAAAAGGGCATTTATGCTCCTAAACGTTCTCAACTCCTCAACCTCTATTCTTTATCTATTCATTGCTACATTACGTAGTGCATTGAGTTGAATAGATATCTGTTCAATGGATTCTCTCAATTCCTTGTATTGCTCTGTTGAAATAAACTCGAGATCACATGATAAAATCACCTGGCTTAAAACCTCCATCAAACTACTACAGGATGTATTGTAAAAATGTGCCTGGTCTTTATTTGTAATTCTGGATGAGCCCTCTGCAATGTTTGAGCTAACAGAAATTATAGCCCTTCTTAATTGTGAAACTAAACCAAATTTTCATCCGCAGGAAATTCTCTGGTAATTTGATAGATTACTTTAACAAGTTTTCTTGTGTTTTGCCAGACCGTTAGTTTTTCGAATGCAAATGTGTACATGATCTGTTGGGTTTAATGGTTGAAAATGCTGAAAGGTTGAAAATGTTGGGAGGTTGAAGGATTGAAAAGGTTGAAGGGTTGAAGGGTTGAAAGGTTGAGGTGATTGGTGTTATGGTACATACTCAACTTTCTCAAATTCTATACTTCTAAACCTCCTCAACCACTAAACTTCCTCAATTTCTAAACTTCTAAACTCTTAAACCTCTAAACCTCATTCTATTTATTCATAAAATTCCTTGAAAAACTTTTCCCGGCTCATTTTCAGATGCCTGAGTACTTGCTTTACGATAAACTCTGGGACAGGGTCAATATGGGTTTTTATGGTAATGGGCCTGTCAATATCGGCACGCGACCATTTTTCATGTCCTCCCCGGCCTTTGGAATCTGTAATAAGTTTAAGCCCCTGATTCTCGAGAAATTTCCTGAAATCCTGTATTGGAATGTTTGAAAGCTTTCTTGTTGACATTCCAACTGATTTTATGTTAAAGCAGGTAACCCTACTGCCTGATGGTAGGTATTTACGGGATACTTGTCGAAGATGTCCGAAACATGTTTGTTGTCTTTGATTACCTGCGTAATGCTTGGGGCTATAACTTTTTTCGGGTTGTTAGCCGATCCTTTAAATTCCCATCCCAATTCTGAGAGTACTTTACCCAGCGTTTTCTTATGTAATGTATAGTCCACAAAATCTTCGAAAACAATTTCGAAAGATGTTTTCGCTTCTTCGAGGTTCATGCCATAACCGGTCAGGTCAAGATGCGGGGAGTAGATAAAATGGATATTGTTTTCATCTTTGAAATGGATCAGCAAGAGGTTCACTTTTACAAATCCTGCAGTGCTTGTAAAATCTCCCTGAAAGATATACTGTGACATGATAGTCTTTTTTAGTTATCTACAAAGATAAGGTTTATTGTGAACACAGATAACGCTGATGCTACAGAATAGTACTGGTTTATCTAAGTTCATCTGTTTAATCCGTGTAATCCGCGTTCTATTTTACACTTTCTCAAAATAGGTATCCTGATCATCGGAATTAAAGAGTTCGTTGATCCAGAATATCGTGTATAGATCTTCGCTACCAATATTGGTGATGTTGTGGGTGTACCAGACGGGCATATCAACAAATGAAGGCTGCCTGCCATCCAACTCAAATGATATGACCTGTTCGGTTCCAATCCTCCTTAATTCTATTTTTGCTTTTCCCTTTATCACTGCAAACCGTTCCGCCTTGCGGGTATGAAAATGATTTCCACGGGTGATACCGGGTTTTGTGGTAGAAAATGATACCTGGCCACCGGTTTTGAGCTTAACGGTTTCAACAAAACTTCCCCGGTTATCCGTATTGAGTTTTAACATGAAGGGATAAAATGCTGCATGCTCAATGAAAGTGATAAAGGTATTGAACAAGTTACGCTTGAAAGGATTGTCCAAAGAGGGGATTTCACCATTACTAAAGTAATTGTCCTTGTAGTTTTGCAGCGCTTTGAGCAATGCTGAGACTTTAATTTCAGACGTTGGGCCCACCGTGATTTCTTCGATCACACAATCATCAGCATGTTGTTCATCTATCAACTGAATACGATCAATAAAGTGTTTTACCAGTTCGCCAACATAAATCAGTTTTATTTCAGCATCCACCTCAATTTTGGGTGTCTCATTGTGGGTAAGCTGGTGACAGAAAGTTGCAATAACTGAGTTGTAATAAGGGTTGCCGAATGGACCAAATACATTGGGGATAATGAATCCACTAAATTGCGCATTGTTCTTATCGGCCCATTTTTCAAATAGTTTCCTTCCTTCCCGTTTGGATTTGCCGTAGGGATTGTCATGTTCCTCCTGTGTGCTGGATGAAAACACGATATATGGCGTTGATCCGGTAGCCTCACAGGCAGCAATCAGTTGTTTAACCAGACGGATGTTTGTTTCATAAATCAACCGGGAATCGTTGTGACGGTTCATTGCAGCAAGGTGGACGATGGCGTCGCATTGCCGTACAAATGCTTCGAGCGTGCCGGCGCTTTCAAAGTAATTATCTTCAAAAGGAATTCTATTAAATTTATCCGGGTAAAGTCCCAG
>JABMQA010000793.1 GCA_013203545.1 Bacteroidota bacterium | reverse complement strand
TCCAAGTATACACTCTCAAATTTTGACTTGTTTTTCGACCATTATCATTAACCAAAAAAAAACATGCTCTGGCAAATTTATCTTAAAATCTTTCCCAACTCAATTCATAGCTTTTTATCTGCTCTTTCATTTATTAATGTTTTCAAGCACTAAATCATTTTGTCAACCTACCTCAAAATCTGACAGTCTTCTTCAAGCTTTCAATTCCTGTACACACGACACCTGCCGTGTCAAAACCCTCTTCCATCTCGGCAACCAGTTTTTCGATGGTCCATCCGATTCGCTTTTGCATTATTATAACAGTGCTCTCGCAACGATTATCAAAAACCTTGACCGACTGAACAAAGAAAAGGAAATAAATCAGGGTGAACTCATCCATTTCAAACAGCTCAACCTGAGGGCCCTGATTGAGCTGGGTATCGAGTATTTTTACAGAAGTGATTACGACAAAGCCCTTGAATATTATTTTAATGCGGCAGAGGTTGCAAATGAGCTGAATGATGAATCACATCTCTCCGAATGTTATGGCGAGATCGGTATTGTGTATAAAAACCAGGGGAAATTTGATGAAGCACTTGAATACCAGCAAAAAGCACTTGCGATGGCATTAACCATGGACGAACCTGATTGGGTGGCCATTTGTAATACCAATATAGGAAATATTTACAAAGTCAAAGGATTCCTTACCATTGCGCAGAGTTACTACATGAAAGCCCTTAAAACTTTCGAACAACTTGGCCAAACCCGCCGTGTAGGGGCATGCTACCACAGCATCGGCGACATGTACTTTGAGCAGGAAGACTATAAGAAAGCGTTGGAGTACTTCAGAAAAACCCTGCAAATGGCCATCGAAACCGGTGACCGACTCAGGGAGTCGAATGTGAAACTGGCCATGGGAAATGTGTATGCCGAAATGGGGGATTATGAGCTTGCCCGGAAATTCTACAAGCAATCGGTGGGATTATATGATTCACTCGGATACCTCCATAGCTTTGACGATTGCTACAAATCAATCGGAATTACCTATCTGATGGAACAAAAGCCAGACACCGCCCTGATCTATTTTAACAAAGCATTGGAGGTATCTTTAAAGGAAAACGATAAAATAAACATCGCCGAACTTTATGGGAAAACAGGCCAGGCTTACCTGGTTAAAAAAGAATATGGCAAAGCGCTTGAGTTCACACAAAAAAGCCTTGAAGTTGCCATCGAAACAAATGCACCCAAACTCAGGCTATATGCCTACGACCATCTTTATAAGGTTTGGAATGAGTTGAAAAATACACAAAAGGCACTGGAATATTACATACTTTATTCGGGCATGAAGGACAGCCTTTTTAAAGCCAACCAGTACCGCGCCATCACCGAAATGGAGGTAAAATACGAAACCGAGAAAAAGGAGCAAAATATAACCCTGCTCACCGAACAGAACAAAGTTCAGGAACTCTCCATCAGCCGCCGCAACCGGTTTATTATTGCCATCGCATTTATTTTCCTGCTATCGTTGGTAGTTGGATATTTTTTCCTGACCACATCAAGATTAAAAGCCGGACAAAAAGCCGTTGAACTTGAGAACAGGTTATTGCGATCTCAAATGAACCCCCATTTTATTTTCAATGCGCTCATCGCCATACAAAGCTATATTTATGAAAAAGAACCCGTAGAAGCCGGTGATTTTTTAGCCAAATTTGCCGAACTGGTGCGCATGACCCTCGAAAATTCAAGGGTGGAGTTTATCCTTTTTGAAAAGGAAATACAACTTCTCAAGGTATATCTTGAGTTGCAGGCCCTCAGGTTTGAAAATAAATTTGATTACAAAATCACCATTGACCATGCCATCGAACCTGCCAATATGAAAATTCCGCCCATGCTGGCACAGCCCTTTATCGAAAATGCCATCGAACACGGCATCCGTCACAAACCTGAAAAAGGCCTGGTCAAAATAGATTTTATTAAAGAGAATCACTATCTTTTACTTTTAGTGGAGGACGATGGTGTCGGCCGTGAGGCATCGGGGAAATTCCACTCCAAGAAGAAGTCGCAGTCGCTGGCATTGTCTATCACCAAAGAACGGCTTGCCATTCTCAGCAAACGTTACCGGCAAAAGTTTGCGATGGAGATTGAAGATTTGTATAATCCGGATGGAACGGCGGCAGGAACAAGGGTTAGATTTACCATGCCTTTTGAGGGACTATAGCAAAAACAATCCGTAACGTTCACAAAACCCTGAAGGGGTGACATATGATTCTCAACATCATTTAATCATGCCAGGTATATCCGTCAAGTTGTGGAAAGATTAATTAATATCCACATTGAGAAATTACCTGAAGGATACTATCTGGCTACTTCAGACAGCATACAAGGCCTCATTGCCCAAGGGCGTACAATCGCTGAAACATTAGAAATTGCAAGGGATGTGGCAAAAAAACTTATTGAAGCCCAGTTTGATATTTCAAACACTCAAGACATTCCGGAAATTAGTGAGAGTTTTGATTATCCATTGGTAGTCGGCTTTTGAGATGGGACGACTTTCAGGCTTTAAATATCGTTTCCTGGCTTCCTAAACAAACTTCACCCCCGCAATCAAACTCCGTGCGGCAATGTTCAGGTAGTTGTTATACTTGATAAAGACCTTGAGCTGGTTCAGCGTCATCCACATATAGTTGTCAGGTACCTCCACTGGGAAGTCAGCACCGGCTTCGATGATCATGTTTTTATTTTGTTCCTGGAAAAAGCGTCCGCCCTCTTCGCTTTGAAAGGATGAATACCAGATCTGCTCCGGTCTGGCAGTGAGCACTTCTTCAAGATACATCACATCATATTCGTTGTAGCCCTTGCGGTAATTACCGGTGAGGCACTGAACAGTGGGTGCCAGTTCGATAATGTCGAAATTTCCCGCTTCCAGTTTAGCCTGCACCAGAAAATGATAAATGCCATTAATTTTTTTGGCAATAAATGCGATGATCCCTTCCTGTGCCGCCTTGATCAGGGGCTGATCCCACGATTGCACTTCGCGGTTCCCGATTTCCACATTTACCCCGATCACCGAAAAATATTTTTTATTCTCATGAAATATTTCGTCATTTCCAACAGTCCAGCCTTTTACTTCATTTAGCGGAATACGCTCCACATCCAGATCATAAAATGATTTTTTGTGTGTAATCCACGAGATGATCTCATCCACACTATGCAGGTGCCTGTCGCGTTCGAGCATCGACAACAGCATGCCGGATTCGTGTATTTTGTTTTCGCCGGTAAACTTCAGGGTTTGATAAAAATCGAGTACATCGGAAGGATATTCCCCAAATGGAATCCCAGAGATAACTGTTCGGGTATCCATATTAACCAGATTGTCGTATTGGAGGAACGACTTGATCTGCCCGAGTGTCAGCCAGCAGAAGTTATCATACACCTCAATCCCTTCGTCCTCCTTAAGCTCAACGATCACATTCCGGTTTCTCTTTTTCATAAACCGCGCACCCTGCTCCGACTGCAATTGGTCCAGCAACATCCTCACCGGTTTTTCACCATTGAAATACTCGAGATAAAGCGGTTTCTTACCTTGATGCACCTGTGTGTAATTGCTGCGGGTAGCCTGTAGCGTTGGTGAAAGCTGCACTACATTTAAATTACCGGGTTCGATTTTGGCCTGCATCAGGAAATAGAGAATACCATTGAATTTTTTGGTGATGATGCCCAGAAATCCCACCTCCGGCTGGTTGATGATTGGCTGCTCCCATTCGGGCACCTTGCCCCAGTTGGTTTTGATACGGATGCCTTCTATCGAAAAAAACTTACCGGAGTCGTGCACCAGGCTCCCCCACCTCTTGTCAAAATGCCATTTTCGTAGATCCCGAAAAGGTACTTGCCTGATATTCACATGAACCCTGTTATTCAACTCCTTTATCCAGACCAGAAAGTTTTCGGATGGCATGAAAGGATTATCAAGCGTTAGAGCCGATTTTAAGAAAGCAATGCTTTTTTGTTTGGTTTCCATTTTGAGTTCAATTTGCAAGCAAAAATAGAATGAATAATTGGAATATGCTTTAGCTTAGCCTGTAAGAAGGGATATTGTTTTATTCAAAGCTACTTATTGGTTTTTAATTTATTTCTGTAAATCTCAGTCCATGCCCTGCCAATTTCAAATCTTTTCATTAATTCAAGATGAGGATAGCGACGGAGGCTGTCGAGTTCGGGGGACAATTCTACGCTCGAAATAACCGCATAATCCACATTCTCGTTAAAAGCTATGGTTAGATTGGTAAATATCCTATCCTCGCTAAGATAGCCTGCTACAGGATGCTTCAGGTTGTATATCATGAGAAAATGGGTAAAAAGTCTTTTATCCCGTGGGATATTGTCTTCCATATAATGGACGGCATTGAGGTGTACTGTTTCCGCGTCAACAAAACCAAGGCAACTGTCACCATTCCGGTTGTGATGAAACGCATCAATGGATTGAGAGAAAATGATCAGGAATGCTGCCGGAAAGAGAAGCCATTTATTGTGTCGGAAAGCCTGAACCAGAACTGTTGCTGTGATAAAGACAAAAAGCGTTATTATAATGAAAAAGTAGCGGTTCGACACAATATTGAATGAACCTAGTGCCCAGAAAATACCGATAAATATCGGTGCAACCCAAATAAACTTCCATTGCAATAACGTGAAAAAATTCTTCGAGAAAAAGTAGTAAACTACCAGGGATGCCAGTAATCCGATGGTAAGCCATCCCCTTCCATCCATAAAAAAGATAATATTCCGGATGGTAAATAGCATGTATGATATTTCAGTCGGATTAGACCGCATCTCATGCAAACGTAACGGAAAGAAAAACCAGCCCCAGGTCATTTTCTGTATGATGAGAAACAGGCCAAAAACAGCAGCAGGAAACAGGATGCGCAAATAATGAAAAAAAAGACCTCTTCCAGAATAACTTCCTTCTTTCTCGATAAAAATATCGACCAGTTGCCAGATACACAATGCAAAAATTAAAAAAAGTCCTGATTCTTTGGTTAACACCAGTAAAGAGCCAGATATAGCATAAAGCAGCCATTTCTTCTTAAAGAAAAAGAAGAGCGTCCACATCCCGAAGAATGAGAGTAATACTTCGGGAAGTACAAAAGATGATAGTCCAAGGAATATGGGTTGAAGAAACAACAGCGTCACAGCCAGCAATCCTGTATCCTTATCGAATAGTGAACTTCCAATTATGAACACACTAACCATAAGCAGTATAGAAACCATGAGGATAAACGACTTGGCCACGAAAATGGTTTCACCAAAAATTTTCATCCAGGATGATACGAGGAAATGAAGCATTAATGGATGACCATAGGAATAGTCCGGTTCTAAGCCGCCGGGAAGGAGGGTGGGGCCATTCTGGTACATCAAATGTACTGCAGGACCAAATGCAAATCCTTCATCGCCGTAATATGGCAGTGAAAGATGTGGGATTTTAATGAAGATCAGCGCAATTATTAGCGCTATCAAAATCAACTCATGGTGCCATCTTTTAAACCATACAATTTTCATAATCATACTTCAGAATTTTGATTTATTTATAAAATCGCTCATTCTAACAAATGAACTGTCGAATTTTCCAAGGATTCTTCTGAATTTTTTTTCACACCCTTTCACACCATAATAATGGATCATTTTTTCAAGCAGCGGTAATTTAAGCTTTGGTGAATCGGGGTCAATTTCCCTTGGATGCAGGTAAATAAAAACGGATTTTCCTGCATTGTTACTCCTTTTGATTTGCCTTTTCACAAACCAGTATGGAAAAAACCGGAGGTAGAATCCGCCACTGAAACCAACCTGTATTCCTGCAAATGAAAACAGTGTCTGTGGTATTTCCCAGATGTTAAATTGATGACCATCCACCAACGGCCGGTGAATTTCCTGAGGAAATCCAGGAATTCCGTAGAGATAGGTCTTTCCAGGAAAAACCGAAGATGAATACACCAATCCCTGCTCTTCCAGTATCTGGTAAAACCAGGGCAATGTATCCTCCCTGACCGACCACGACGGCGCCCTGAAACCCACTACTTTTTCACCAATGATTTGCTCAAGCATATTACATGATTTGGCAAGATCCTTACGAAATTCATCCGGTGACATCTCGTAGATCAACCCGTGTGCATAGCTGTGTGAAGCAATTTCGTGACCCCGCTGATGGATCGCTTTAACAATATGAGGCTTGTTTTCTGCAATATCCCCAACAATAAAACAGGTAGATTTAACATCATGTTCATCGCATATGTCCAGGAGTTTGTCCACATTTTTTTCAAGATGGGAGCTTTCATCTGAAAATTGCGACAGGTCAACAGTGCCATAATTGGCCGCATACCATTCTTCGATGTCGAAAGTGATGAAGTTTGCTGTTTTTTGTGTCATGAATTATTCAAACTAAAGATCATCCGAATCTACCCACATCAAATGCCACCTTCGATCATCAAATAGCATTTCATCGTCGATATCAGGATTAAGTTTTTTAATGATCAGCGAAAAAATATAGGGTGATGCGATAAATCCGAGCTGAAACATGCCATAAAATTTGGCCCATTTCCTGCTCATCATGGTCACGATGGCTTCAACCCCATGGGAATTTGCGACTTTTCTGAACATCCTGTTGATACCACCCAGGCATTTTTCGCTCCCCTGCAAAACCATCATATCCAAAATGGCCAGTACAGGTATGCCTTCCATCACCGATTTACGGGTAACGGCAACACCAACGAGCTTCGTGTTTTTACGGGCAGTTACAATCCTGTATTCGGTGCCGGGGGCTCCCAAACGCCATTTCATAAATTCATGGTCCTTCTGGAGCGGATTGTCAATTGACACCTGCCATCGGCTAAAGAATTCATCATAATCCTTCAGCTTAAAATAGTCTTCCTTTTTAAGCATTTCAAATGTAAACCCCCTGCTTCGTTTTTCGTTGGCAACAAAGAAATTATACATGTAAGCGCCTGCATTTCCAACTGCTGAAAAC
>JABMQA010000792.1 GCA_013203545.1 Bacteroidota bacterium | reverse complement strand
GTTTGAATACAGTTGTTTGCATCCACTACCGGATGGAGTGAAACCGGTTCATATAAGCCATCAAGTTTGGCCTGCCTGATCTTTTCCTCAACAATTTTTGAATTTCGCCTTTGCTTACGCAGATATATTAGCACCACAGCCACACAAAAGATGGCTACCAGGCCGTAAACCAGAAATTTTTCCAATAATAAATCCATGCTAAAAAATCCATTTATATCCGAAAACTATGGTAACACCAATATGAATGATCATGATAACCAGCATCACAAGGGCAAAGGGCAAATGTGCCACATGCCAGTATTTGAAAAGGTTCTGCATGGTTGTAAGTCGTTCAATTTTTCTGTTAAGGGATATCTCATTTTTAACCAGGCCTATTACTTTTTTATATTGAACCCTGCTGAGCCTGTTTTTTTTCAGGGCAACTTTTACATTGTGCAGGGTCCTCCGATTTTCAATCCATGACTTAAAATAGCTTACGATGGCATTTTTATGATATAAACCAACCCTTTTTTTTGTCGATTCGATGATTGATTTATAGCTTTCATCATCGATATCATAGTCTGTTTTAATAACTTCCCCAATATCACTTTTCATATCCCTTACCTCGTTCAGAGATAACTCCCGGCCCTCGATGGTTCTTGGGATCTGAAGATAAATAAACCTGCCGATAATTCCACTCAGGAAAACGGCTACCATGCTCCAGAAACTAATGGCTACCAATCCGCCAAACTTAAATGAGGTGTGAAACAGTATCAATATCGGGCCAAGTGTGCAAAGGAAAATATGAAATTCGAGCCAATGTTTTAATAAACCCATCCGCGAAAGAAAGCGATACCTTTTGCGAGCCATGTATGAGAAAACGCCGATTATCATAAAAAGTGATCCGAAAATTCCCAAACCATGACCCAGAATCCCACTTGGTTTCAGCAGTTTATGATCACCATGAAAGAACCGCTCTTCAAGTATGGTCTGGTAATATGAAAAGCCATTGTAAATTAAGGCAATAAGGATTAATATTACGATCAACGACAATACAATGATGAATAATTTGTGGGCAACTCTCGACATATTGCAAATTGATAATTACAATGATGATATTAATTAAACGCAGCGCAATGTATGCAAATTTTTGAATATGATAACAAATTATTTTAAAAACTCGTCAGCCTTTAAACTGCCAATATTGAAATTTATCTGTCATTATGAGGTTTTAAAGGCAAAATTATTATTAAATTTATTTTGAACGAATATAAAATACCGGCAGCTTTATTTCTGTTGCGGTTTATGGCAATGTCCCAACTCATTGAGGTAAAAATTGATAAAAAATAATGTTCTGATAATCCGTTGATCAATATTAATTTAGATCGTATTTAAATTTATTATCAATACGTTACGCCTCTAAAAGTATTTCTACTTTTATGGCTTCTTTAAAAATATTTAAACATGCGGATAGCAAGAATTAAAACCTGTAAAGAGGAGCCCAAATCAGACGTTGTGGATTTGTCGTTGATGGACGGCCTGATTAAAAAATATCAAGGTAAGAAGGGCAGCATGATCCCACTGCTTCAGGGAACCCAGGCCCTTTACGGCTTCATACCCCCATCGGCTTTCGAGAAACTTTCGAAGGAAACCGGACTTGCATTGAGCGACATGTACGGTGTAGTAACCTTTTATGCGCAATTCAGGCTCAATCCCGTTGGCAAATACATCATTAAAGTTTGCCATGGTACGGCCTGTCATGTACAGAATGCTTCAAAAATCAGTGAGTCATTGCAGGAAGCCCTTAAGGTTCCGGATGGAGGCACCACCGAAGATAATTTATTTACCCTCGAGTCGGTGGCTTGCCTGGGATGTTGTTCGCTTGCCCCTGTGATGATGCTCGGAGGTGAGACCTACGGAAAGCTGACAGGTACCGAAGCTGTAAAAATTGTTAAAAACATTCGTATCGCCGATAAAACAGATAAATCCCCATCAGAATAATTCCTATATATTCATAAGTGAGACGGACATAGAAGAAATTGATAGTAATGGCAAAAACAAAAGTAATTGTAGGCCTTGGAAGTTGCGGAATAGCAGCAGGCGCCAGGAAAACCTACGAAAAAATTAAACAATTGCAGGAAGTTGAAAACCTCGACTTTGAACTGAAAAAAACCAGTTGTATCGGCATGTGTTTTCGTGAGCCCCTTGTTGAAATTATCGATGAGCATGGTTCCTATATTTATGGGAATGTTGATGAAGGAAGGGTTGTTGAGGTTATCGAAAGGCATGTGATCAACCATGAACCGGTAAAGGAGCTGGTGGTTAAAACCGACCTTTTTCAAACTGAGGACAACCATTTTTTTGAGGACCAGGTTAAAATTGCCCTGCGGCATTGTGGATATATCGATCCCGAATCGATTGATGAATATGAAGCCCACGAAGGTTATGAGTCTATCAAGAAAATCGCCGACAACGAGATAAAACCGGAAGATGTGATTGGAATGATCCTGGAGTCGGGGTTAAGAGGCCGTGGTGGTGGAGGGTTCCCAACCGGGATGAAATGGAAATTTGCCCGCAACAGCATATCCAGTGAGAAATACATTATTTGCAATGCAGATGAAGGCGATCCAGGTGCATTTATGGACCGCTCCCTTTTGGAGGGTGATCCGCATGCTGTTCTTGAAGGTATGATTATCGGGGCATATGCCATCGGGGCAACTGGTGGAGTGATATACTGTCGCGCCGAATATCCGCTTGCCATCAAACGGCTGAATATTGCCATCGAGCAGGCCAGGGATAAAGGTTATCTTGGCGATCATATTTTGGGTATTGAGGGGTTTTGCTTTGATATTTATGTGAAGGAAGGCGCCGGTGCCTTTGTTTGTGGTGAAGAAACTGCACTGATAGCCTCGGTTGAAGGTGAGCGCGGTATGCCCAGGAAAAGGCCCCCGTTCCCTGCTGTTTCAGGGTTGTGGAAAAAACCCACAAATATCAACAATGTGGAGACCTTTGCCAATATTCCCTGGATCGTTTTCCATGGCCCCGGGGCTTATGCAAAATATGGCACTGCAAAAAGCAAAGGAACCAAGGTTTTTGCACTCGCAGGAAAGATTAACAATTCAGGATTGGTTGAAGTGCCGATGGGAATTACCATTCACGATATTATTTTTAAGTTGGGAGGTGGTATTCCTGACGGCAAAAGATTTAAGGCTGTACAGCTTGGAGGGCCTTCGGGAGGATGTATTCCCGAATACCTCGCCAACACCATTGTTGATTACGATTCGGTAAATGCCACCGGTGCCATCATGGGCTCTGGCGGTATGGTTGTGATGGACGAGAGCACCTGTATGGTGGATGTGGCCAAATTTTTTCTGAATTTTACCCAGGAGGAGAGTTGTGGGAAATGTACTTTTTGCCGAATCGGAACCAAGCGCATGCTTGAAATCCTGACCCGGATTACCGAAGGAGAAGGTGAAGAAGAGGATATTGAGAAACTGGAAGAACTGGCCTACCAGATCAAGGACAATTCACTTTGTGGGCTTGGACAAACTGCCCCAAACCCGGTGCTTACCACATTGAAATATTTCAGGGATGAATACACCGCCCATATCATCGAGAAAAAATGCCCTGCTAAGGTTTGCAAAAACCTGCTTACCTATGAAATTATTGCAGATAAGTGTACCGGATGTACAGTGTGTGCAAAGAAATGCCCGGTTAATGCCATCAGCGGTGAAAGGAAACTACCCCACTTAATCGACCAGGAAGCCTGTACCCATTGTGGCGACTGTTACTCCAGGTGTAAATTCGATGCAATTACTGTTTCCTAATCAAACAATTAACTTTAAAAGACCGAACAGAAAATGAACGATAGTTTAAATATATTACTCAACGGAAAGATAGTTGTCGGAAAGCCTGGTGAAACCATCCTTGAATTGGCGAAACGACATGGATATCATATCCCTACCCTTTGCAACGATCCGCGACTTGAGCCTTACTCTTCGTGTTATGTTTGCGTGGTTGAGGTTGAAGGACTTCGTGGTTTACTGCCTTCATGTTCCACGAAGATTATCGAGGGGATGAAGATAGATACCGAAACCAACAGGGTTCGCAAGGCCCGAAAAGCTGCCCTCGACCTTTTAGTAAGTAATCACTACGCCGACTGTGTGGCGCCCTGCAAGGAAACATGCCCGGCAGGTGTGGATGTACAGGGGTATATTTCGCTCATCGAGAAGGGGTTGTACAACGAAGCCATTGGTTTGATCAAAGAGGTAAATCCGCTGCCGGCCATCTGCGGACGCGTTTGTGTAAGACCATGCGAGGCTGCCTGTCGCAGAAACCAGTTGGATGAAGGCACCGGCGTTGGAATCGATTACCTGAAGCGTTTTGCTGCTGACATTGATCTGGAATCCAAAACACGGTATATTCCAAAAGTTGCTGATCCCACCGGGAAAAAGATTGCAATCATCGGTGCCGGCCCGGGTGGCCTGTCATGTGCCTATTTTCTACAGCAAAAGGGGCATCAGTGTGATATATATGAAGCAAGTCCCCTGGCCGGCGGATGGCTCAGATACGGTATTCCGGAGTACAGGTTGCCAAACGATATCATTCAAAAAGAGGTTGACGCCGTAACCGAATTGGGTACAAGGATTTTTTATAACCGTAAACTTGGTGAAAGCCTCAACTATTTCGAGCTTAAAGAGCGCTACGATTCAGTAATCCTTACCATCGGATCGCAAAGAGGTACCCTTATTGGTTGCGAGGGGGATGATGCAGAGAATGTTTTCTCCGGCATCGATTTTTTAAGGAATATGGAAATTACCGGTCAACGGTATAATTTCGAAGGGAAAACCGTAGCCGTAGTAGGCGGCGGAAACACAGCCATGGATTGTTGCAGGACATCCAAACGTTGCAATGCCGATAAGGTGTATGTGATATACCGCCGGACTGAAAATGAGATGCCGGCCAATCCCATTGAGATTCACGAATCAAAACTCGAAGGTGTTGAGTATTTGTTTCTTACCAATCCAACCAGGGTGAATAAAAAAGAGGACGGTTCAGTAAAATCAATCACTTGTCTGAAAATGGAGCTGGGGGCCGCTGATTCTTCAGGACGTCGCAGGCCTATACCTATCGAAGGATCAGCATTTGACCTGGAAGTGGATTATATCCTTGCTGCCATCGGACAAAAAACCGTTGTTAATTTTCTGGATAATGTCAACCAATATGCCGACAATGGTGAATTGAAAACCAACCGCTGGGGTGATATTGATTGTGACAAATATACACTTCAAACAGGCATACCCTCCATGTTTGCGGCCGGTGACGGTGTGTCAGGGCCAGCTACCATCATCGAGGCCATTGCACAGGCAAAAGTTGCTTCGCTGAGTTGTCATCAGTACCTGATGGCACTGCCTGTAAAACCCTTGAGTAAGGAATTTATCAGCAGAAAAGATAATTTCCGAAAGTTGGAAAAATCGGATTTTGTTGAACGGTATCAACAACAACTGCGTAAGGAGATGCCTACATTGGATGCCGACCAGCGGATTAACTTTAACGAAGTAGAACTGGGTTATGAGAATGAGAAAATTGCCCTGTCGGAAACTCAGCGTTGCCTCGAATGTGGCTGTACCGAATATTTTAGCTGCGATCTGAAGAAATATTGTACTGAATATGATGCCAGTCAGGGCAAGTATAATGGCGATTTTAAAGAATATGAAGTTGATTTTTCTCATCCATACATCGAAATCGATAACAACAAGTGTATCCTGTGCTCCAGGTGTATCAGGATTTGAAGGGATGTGGTTGGCGCCAATGCGCTGGGTTTGATAAATCGTGGATTTGAAACCTATGTGGCCCCCAGTATGGGCAAATCACTGGACGAAACGCCCTGTGAGTCATGCGGGATGTGTATTTCCGCATGTCCCACAGGAGCAATAACCGAAAATGTTTCTTTCAAACCAGGGCCGGTTAAACTCGATACCATAAAAACCATCGACACCTATGGCTCCGAAGGGTTTGAAATCAACCTGCACCATAAGGCCGGTTTCTTTATGCGTGCCACCGGCAGGGAAAGTGAGTTTAATAAAGATGGCAACATCAGCCGCCAGGCTAAATTCGGTTACCAATACCTGAACGATCCATCCAGGATTATGAAACCACTGCTTAAGAAAAACAATAAATTTGAGGAGATCGAATTTGAGCAGGCATATGATATTATCGTTGACAGGGTAAAAGGTGTAAACCCCTTTGAGAATGCGTTTTTTGCCGGGGCACGTCTAACCAATGAAGAGTTGTACATGATCCAAAAACTGGCCCGGGCCGGAGCCAAAACCAATAACGTTAATACATTCCATTACATGGGGCGCGGCATTGGATATGGACAGAATTCCATGGCCAATGTGCCATTCAACGATATCAGGAAGGCCAGCAGAATATTTATCATGGGGTCCACCTTACATATGGACCATCCGTTGGTGAACCACATGATATTTAGTGCCAGGAACAGGTTCAAGGTGCCTGTGGAACTGGTGACCAGCAATGAGGATAGCGATCTAAACCATAAGGTTGACAAAGTTCATGGCGTTAAATCCTACTACGATTTTATTAAGGCCGTAAATTATTTCCTTTTGTCGAGCGGACTACAAAACCAGATGTTTATTAATGACCGTTCCATCGATTTCGAAACCTACAAATCGCAGCTGATGGAGGAGGATTTTGACGAACTTTTCGAAAAATCAGGTGTTTGCTGTATCGATGAACTGGCACAGTTTGCCAAGGATTTCAATAACGAAACAAATGCCATTCTGATCTTTTCGGAAAAGGAGCTGTCGTCGAATGTATGTTTCGAATTGTTCAACCTTGCCGTAATCACCGGTAAACTCGGAAAAACCGCACAGGGATTGGTAAGTCTGAAAGAGAAGAACAACTCCCAGGGAATCATCGATATGGGGGTTTGCCACAAAATCGCACCGGGATTCCAGCCCTGGGACGACCCACAGGTGGTTGAAAAACTAAAAACCAAATGGAAGGTAGATGATATTCCTACTGAAATTGTGAGTCCGTATAAATTATTGATCAACCATAAGCTGAAAAATATTTTCATTTTCGGTGAAGATCCGATGGGATGTGCAATTAAGCCCGATGAGGTGAAAGGATGGTTTGAACACCTTGATTTTATTATGGTTCAGGATTATTTTATGACAGAAACTGCTAAAATGGCTGATTTGATCATGCCGGCATCATTACCTTTCGAGATAGGGGGCAGTTTTACCAATACCCAGAAAAACATTCAGAAATTCGATAAAGATATCGATTCGGCGATGGAAAGAACATCCCCACAGCAACTTGATGACCTGATGATTAAATTTGGTTTGAAGAATTACCACGACCTTGATGAGATTCTTTGGGAAGTATTTACCCTGTTGCCACAGTCAGGTGCTGGCGGGATGCAAAAATTCAAGCTCCATTATACCGGTCACGAAAATTACAACCGGATGTTTAATCATGGTTGTGATATTGTGAACAAACGGTTTGGTGATGAATTTGAACAAAATTTGAAAGTCCGGAAGCAATAAAATGTACTTTTATCCAATCAATTAAAAATATTTATGATTTGGGTATATGTACTGGGGTATTATTAGGATAAGATTTCTTGTGTGGGTGCGAATAATGGTCGTGATATCGCTATTCCTGATCGAAACATCCTTTCCTTTGTTTGGTCAGAATTCCGGAAGTAGCTTTGCATCCGGCATATTTATCGAAGCCAAAATCCATCAGGGCTTCCTCATTTCACATCACCCGGAGATGTTAAGTTTGACAAATGGTTTTTTTCCGTCATACGAATTTTCACTTCTTAAACAAACTACCGGGAAACAACATTGCCATTATCTGCGAAATTATCCACAAATCGGGATTACCTATCGCTATTCGACCCATGGTGGCTCCCGATACCTGGGTGAGTCACATTCGATAATTCCATTTATTAATTTCCCTTTGCTTAAGAAGACAGCCTTCAGTATGAGTTTCAAGGTTGGGTTGGGTGTTGGGTATCTCACCAGGAAATTCGACAGGATCGAAAACTATAAAAATCTGGCCATTGGTTCGCATTATAATGCAGCCATCAACTTCCAGGTGCAGATGAAGGTGATGATCAGCCATCGTATATATTTAAATGCAGGGCTCTCCATGTTTCATTTGTCCAACGGGACTATTAAAACCCCCAATTATGGGTTGAACATACCTTCGGTTTTTGCAGGGATAACCTATAAGATCACCAGGAAAGAAATCGCGTATAAAATCCCTGAAATTATCGAAAGTAGAAAAGGTAAGACAAATTTCAACCTGATTATCGCTGGTGCGGCAAAGGAGATATCCAAACAATATGATGTTGTGTATAATGTATATGTTGCATCAGGAAGCCTGACCAGGTATTACAATAATGTGAACAAGATTTTAATTGGTTTCGATATGGTTTATGACGAGTCGAATATTGCCTTGATGGAAAGGGCTGGCGATACTATTCAATTTCAGGAGCAGGCTATTAAATATGGATTGAACGCAGGGCATGAATGGGCAATCTCAAATCTCTCATTGTACCTAAGCCTTGGGTACTACATTTATTCAAGGTATAAAAGTGATGGTGTGATATATAATAAACTTGGTGTGAATTATTTGATAGACGGGCATATCAATTTATCCCTAATACTTAGTGCGTACTATGCAAGGGCCGATTACCTGGCACTGGGAATTGGAATTACTTTTTGAAAAATGAAGGCACAGCACAAAATATCCATTCTTTTTTTTGTTATGCTTATTGCATTGCAACATTCATGCACCAAGGATTCGTTTAACGAATGCTTAAAGGGTTCCGGTCAAATGTCCAAAGATCGAAGAAACCTGTACCCTTTCAAAAATATTATTGTTTTTGATAATATCAACCTATCGTTGCAACAAGGTGATAAATATGAGGTAATTATCGAAACCGGTAGAAATCTTATTCCAGCGATCACAACCAGAATTGTGAACAATACACTCACCATTCGCAATGAAAGCACCTGCCCTTTGTTGAAAGACCCGTGGAACCCTATTGAAATCAGGATTACTTTTCCTGAAATTGACTCGCTGGTTATAAGGTCTCAGGGTCGTGTGTGGATGCCTGATACCATTTTTGGCAACAGATTTTATGTTTCGGTACGGGAGAGTTCAGCTGATATTCAACTACTGTTTGATGTTAATTTTCTTCAAGTAGGAAATATGGACGGAACGGCAGATGTAACCATTAAAGGCAAGGCGCGCGATGGGTATTTCTACCACGCAGGTTATGGAAAATTTGATGCACTTGATTTTTTCACCACATACACGATCGTTAACAGTAACAGCACCAACGATTGCTATGTTAGGGGCGGCACCATTTTACTTGATGCAAAGATTATGGGTATCGGCAATATTTATTTCGTCGGCCAACCGGAGAATGTTAAAAAATCCATAGTTGGGAGTGGCGAAATAATTAAGCTGGATTAGTATGCTTTAGCGAAAATCACAAGTTCGGAGCTGGGATTGCCGGTATAAATACATTTACCCGCTTCCTTTTTGCCATCGATCGGGATTGCCCTGATGGTGGCCTTGGTTTCCACTTTAATTTTAATTTCAGTTTCAGACGTGCCATCCCAGTGAGCCAACACAAAACCACCTTTTTCAACTCGATCTTTAAATTCATCCCAGGTGTCCACTTTAAAGGTATTTTCTTCACGAAATGAAAACGCTTTTTGATAGATGTTATCCTGTATCTGGTCCAACAAGTGTTCAACCTTGTTTTCAATATCGGTCATCTGGTAAGTTTCTTTTTCAAGTGTATCACGTCGCGCAATCTCAACAGTACCATTTTCAAGGTCTCTGGGTCCGATGGCCAGTCTTACAGGAACACCTTTAAACTCATATTCTGCAAATTTCCATCCGGGCTTATGTGTGTCCCTGTCGTCATATTTTACACTGATGCCTTTATCCTGCAAAGCTTTTTTAATTTTTTCAGCCACTTCGGAGATGGCCTGTAACTGCTCGGGTTTTCTGTAAATCGGAACTATAACAACCTGGATAGGCGCGAGTTTTGGCGGGAGTACCAATCCGTTATCATCTGAATGTGCCATGACCAGGGCACCCATCAACCTGGTAGAAACACCCCATGATGTTGCCCATACATGCTCGAGTTTATTTTCTTTGGTGAGGTATTTAACATCAAACGCTTTGGCAAAATTTTGCCCGAGAAAGTGAGAGGTGCCTGCCTGCAAAGCTTTACCATCCTGCATTAAAGCTTCGATGCAATAGGTATCAACAGCGCCAGCAAACCTTTCATTGGGTGATTTTAACCCTTTGATAACCGGCATAGCCATCCACTCCTCCGCAAATGTTGCGTAAATATCCAGTATTTTCATAGTTTCCTCAATGGCCTCCTCCTTTGTGGAATGGGCCGTATGCCCCTCCTGCCACAAAAACTCCGTAGTTCTTAAAAACAGCCTGGTCCTCATTTCCCATCTAACAACATTGGCCCATTGGTTCACCAGAACTGGTAAATCCCGGTATGACTGTATCCAGTTGCGATACGTATCCCATATAATGGTTTCAGATGTGGGCCTGATGATCAGTTCTTCCTCCAGCTTTGCGGTTTCATCCACAACAACACCTTTGCCATCGGGTGAGTTTTTTAGCCGGTAATGGGTAACTACTGCGCACTCCTTTGCAAAACCTTCAACATGAGCGGCTTCTTTGCTGAAAAAGGATTTTGGAATAAACAGCGGGAAATAAGCATTGGAATGACCTGTATCTTTAAACATTTTATCAAGAGTAGCCTGCATCTTTTCCCAAATGGCATAGCCATAAGGTTTTATGACCATACATCCCCTTACTGCAGAATTTTCTGCCAGATCAGCTTTGATCACGATGTCGTTGTACCATTGTGCGTAGTTTTCTTCACGGGTTGAAAAATCTTTTGCCATAACTGTCTTTGGTATAGTTTTTGGAACTTTTTTAAAAAATATTAACAAGTGCAAAAGTATAAAATAATTGATCGGCGTGAAGGGAAAGCGTATTTTTACACCAAACTCAATCAGGAGGGAATTAAGATGAAAAAGCTTGCAATTTTTATTTTCGCAATTTTTATTTTGGCTTCATGCCAAACTTCATACGATTCAGTTTCAGCGTATGATGATGTATATTATTCGCCCAAGCAAAGCAATTCGGCCTCAAAAAAGGTGGATAATACAGCTGCTTCTGCAATTGTATATGGTAGTAATGCGTCAACAGAGAGATTTACCCAGACAGCTGATCCTGAAAGTGCAGTGATCGACAACCGGGATTACACGCATTACAAATCCTCCGAGTCTTATGATGATACTTTGTTAGAGCCAAATAACAGCTCAACGGATGAATATTATTATGTGGATGAAGAGTCCGATGATTACTATGATTATGACTATGCTGCACGCGTAAAGCGGTTTCACAATTCATGCGGGGATTTTGGCTATTATGCGCCGCTGTATATGAATTCCTGGTACACGCCATCTTATGGCCCGTCGTTCTCGATGGGATTTGGCTATGGGTGGCCATCATCATATTTTTCTATGGGATTTGGATGGGGATATCCATCATATTACAGTCCATGGTATTATGATCCCTGGTATTCGCCTTACTACTCGCCGTATTATGGAGGAAGCTATTGGTCAGGTTATAATCAGGGGTATTACAATGGTTATTGGAATGGGTACTACGCAGGAGGCGGTATTAATCCCGAACCCTACTATCCCGGGAATTACTATGGTCCCAGGACATCAAGAGGAGGAAGTCTTGTTGGTAGCAGTGGCGAAAACAGATCCACCAGACAGGTTGATGATGAAACAATCAGAACGAATTCGTCAGGTGGGGGCAGGGATAGCAGAATAGGTGGTGGTGCTGCTGCCACGGGATCAACTTTAGCGACTCAGGGTCAAAGTCAAAATGGGAGAGTTCAGAGAGAATTGCAACCGACCAATGCGGGGAGTTTGGAAAATACATCTACAGATGATCAGCGGGTATCACGCTCGGAAAAGATGGTTAAACCAGGCATATCCGAAATATCATCGGAAAATGCAACCCAACCACAAAATGTAAGAACTTCGAGAAATTCCGGGGTTGCAAATGTTAATGCACAAAAACTCACAAAGCCTGTTGATAATACAGCGAACGATAATATCAATGACAGGAATAGCCGGGCTCAGCAGAAGTACGCTACATCAAAAAACTATTCAAAACCAGTTACTTCAAGTGAATCCAACGTTTACTCCAGAAGTAAAAAGTATGCAAAGCCCGGATCAAACAATTTGGAGCAAAATGTGAAGACAAAAAGATACATAGCGCCAAATTACAACAAACCAAGATCAAGTAATGAATATACTGTACCCAGTTCACGGGCCATACGAAGTAAGACAAATCAAAAGAACAATTCGTCTGGGAATACATCATCACAATCTCAATCAAGGAACTCGAGAAATTATTATTCCCCTTCCAGGTCCAACAATAGCTTCTCAAATCCATCAAGAAGTTCCTCAAGCCCTGCGAGGTCAAGCAGAAGCGTTTCAACACCATCGTCAACGCCAAGTAGAAGTTACACTGCCCCTTCCCGTTCAAGTGGGAGCGTGTCAACACCTTCATCCGGTAGTAGCAGATCTTCCGGATCCTCTTCAGGAGGGTCATCAGGAAGTGGGGGCAGACGCGGCAGGTAAGATTAATTAATTGGTTTATTGAAAATTTCAAAATTAAAGTAAAATGAAAAAGATCATTTTGACAACGGGAATATTATTTCTTTTTTTAAGTGCTCTAATTGCACAAAACGAGGAAGATGTGCTCAGGTATTCAAGTTATCAACTTGTTGGTACCGCCCGGTATATGGGCCTTGGTGGCGCTACCGGTGCCATAGGGGCTGACTTTTCTGCAACAAGTTCCAACCCCGCCGGTATTGGATTATACAAACGGTCAGAGTTTTCGATAAGCCCATCACTCTATTTTGGGGCAACCGAGAGTGCATACAATGGGAAATCCCTGGATGATAGTAAAAACAATTTTGCCATGGGTAATGTAGGAATGGTGATGGTATTTGAACCCATTGACCGGCTCGACAAAAACCCACTCCAAAACTATCAGGTGGCCATAGGTTTGAACAGGTTGAAAGATTTTAACAACAGAACATTGATTGAAGGTATTAATGATCAAAATTCCCTGTTGGATGCCTATCTGGAATATGCCGGATCAAAAAGCCCTGTTTATTTGAACGAGTTTGATACACGACTGGCCTTTGATACCTATCTGATCGATACGGTTTCGGGCGCGCCTAATTACACCTATGTAAATGCCTACAGCTATATTGGTGGTTTTTCGGGTGCACTGCAAAGAAAATCAATAGTAACCAAAGGATCGATGAACGAATGGGTTATTTCCGGTGGGATGAATATGAGCGACAGGTTTTACCTTGGACTAACCTTTGGGTTCCCATATATCAGGTATTACCAGGAATCAACCTATTCCGAAATCAATCAGAACCCCGATACCCTGCGCGACCTTAAGCAGTTTAATTATTATGAAAATCTCGAGACACGGGGAGCTGGTTTCAATGTTAAGGTGGGGGCCATTTATAAACTGACACAATGGTTTAGAGTAGGTGCCGCGTTTCATTCGCCGACGTGGTTCAATAGTCTTAAGGACAAATGGAACACGAGTATTGATGCCGATTATCAGAATGGTGATTCTTTTACTGAATCTTCACCCAGGGGTGAGTATAGCTATGATATTCAAACCCCATGGAGGGCTATTGGAAGTGCAACCTTTCTTCTTGGCACACGTGGGCTAATCAGTGCTGAGTACGAATATGTGGATTATTCTAAGGCAAGACTCAGGCCATCGATTGATTTTAGTGATGTTAATGAAATTGTTGAATCAAAATTTGATGCTGCTAATAACGTCCGGGTAGGCGCTGAATTTAACCTGGGAATGGTACAGGTAAGAGGCGGATATGCATATTACGGAAGTCCTTTTAAATCTGGTGTAAACGGTGGGGAACGAAACATCTTCTCAGGTGGGGCGGGGTACAGAAACCGTGACTTTTCAGTGGATGCCGTTTTATCATATGCCACTTCCGAACTTGATTATTACCTGTATGGAACCGAAAATGTTGTTGTAAATCCAGCAACCATAAACCTGAATAATTACTCCTTCATGGTTACACTGGGTTTTCGTTTTGATTAGCACCTCTTGTATTTTCTAACCTTCTGGAAGCTTGAAAAGATAAACCACAGGGGTATTCTAAAAAAAACAAATCAAAAATTCCGGGATACTGGATGAAGTATTTCTACTACAAAAAATCTCCTTAAATTTGTTGAAATTTTCATATCTACAACCATGAATATTAAGAAGATTAAAGAACTACTAAAAACCAAAACTGTTGGAATAGCGGGCTGTGGGGGGTTGGGCTCGAACAGTGCAGTTGCGCTGGCACGTGTTGGCGTTGGAAAGTTGATCATTGCGGATTTCGATCTTGTGGATGCCTCTAACCTTAACCGCCAGTACTATTTCCATGAACAGATCGGACAACAAAAAGTATTTGCACTGGCTGATAACCTTTATTTTGTTAATCCATCAGTACAGGTTGAGCCACATGATGTGAAACTTGGGCCGGATGAAATATTGTTATTGTTCAGAAATTGTGATTTGATCATCGAAGCCTTTGATGCTGCTGAGGCCAAGCAAATGATTGTTGAAACAGTATTATCCGGTTTTCCTGACAAAACACTGATTTTGGGTAATGGAATGGCCGGCTGGGGAAAAAGCAACCTATTGAAAACTGAAAAAATCGATCAAAACCTGTATGTTTGCGGCGATGGCATTAGTGAAATTTCGGAGGATTTACCACCGCTCGCACCCAGGGTAGCTATAGTTGCAAACATGCAGGCAAACCTTGCTTTACAGCTTTTGCTTAATAATTTTAACAACATGGAAATATGAATATCACTTTAAATAACAGATCAGAAACATTCGATGAAGAAGGTATGAGTTTTGAGGATTTGATTAAAAGAAAGAATTTTACCTTTAAAATGCTGGTAACAAAACTCAATGGCAAACTTGTCAGGAAGGAGGATCGGATCCATTCATATATTAAAGAGGGAGACGAGGTAACAGTACTTCACCTGATAAGTGGTGGTTAAAGTAAAAAAGTTTGATGCTGCCGGTATAAAAAGAAAGCCATCCTTACGTTAGGGACGGCTTTACAAAAAAGAAGGGGAAAAAGGAAAAACTATCTTTTTTTACGGCACCAAAAATACATAAAATTTGAAGCTAATGCAAATAAATCATTGAGAATTAATTCGCTAAATATTAAAAATTGTTAACAGCCGTCATCTTTATCAAAAACAATGCCGTCATTGTTTTTCTTTATCGCTCCCGATTCATTCAACTGAAAAAGAACCATTTTTAGATTTAGTTTATATTAATTATTAAATACCAATAACAGGTTATATCCTAAAGTTGGAAACCCCAAATTCAAAAGTGGAAAAGTATTTAACAATTATTATATATTTTTATACAACTTCTGCAACCACAAATGTGCTTCCGCCAATGAAAATCATATCGTCTGGTGAACTTTGGTCTTTAGCTGCTTGGAAAGCTTTTTCAACAGTTTCATATGAATCCCCAATCAATCCAATTTCTGTGGCCTGCAGGCATAATTTTTTCTCATCGAGAGCCCTTGGAATATTGGCTTTGCAAAAATAGTACCTTGCATTTTTGGGCAATAATTCCATCATTTGGTCAATATCTTTGTCGTTTACCATCCCGATGACCATATGAAGTGTTTTATAGTTTTCAGTGTATATGTTTTTAACTACCTCATTAATTCCATCCGCGTTATGTCCGCTATCGCAAATAACCAGTGGTTTTTGCTGCAGGATTTGCCAACGGCCACACATGTTGGTATTTTTAACAATATTATTGATACCGGATTTAATTTGTTCTTCACTGATAGAAAATCCCAGTGTATTGATTTCTTCAATGGATTGCAGGGCTGTTCTGAGGTTTTTAATTTGAAAACTTCCTTTTAAAGGATATTGGCATATCGTAAAGTATAATTTGTTTTTATAGAATACATTAAGTTTTGGATCGTTACCGTTTTCCTGAAATTGATGTACGATTTTAAAATTGTCTTCGGCAAATGATATGGGCGATTGAAGTTTGTGTGCCTGATCCGTAAAAACGCGTTTAATTCCAGGCTGATTTTCGCCAATAACAACCGGTGTTTTTGTTTTGATAATACCGGCTTTTTCGGTCGCTATCTGTTCAGGTGTATCACCGAGAAAATGCATATGATCCATTCCAATATTGGTTATAACCGAAACCAAAGGGTGGATCACATTTGTTGAATCAAGCCTGCCCCCTAATCCGGTTTCAACAACTGCAATATCCACATTTTCTTCTGCGAAATAATTAAATGCCATGCCAGTTACCATTTCAAAGAAAGAGAGGCCAATTTTTTCAAAATCATTTTTCCATTTTTCAACAAAGGAAATTACCTCATTTTCCGGCATCATATTTCCATTTATCCTGATCCTTTCCCTGAAGTCCCGGTAATGGGGTGATGTAAATAGCCCGGTATTATATCCTGCTTCCTGCAAAATGGATGCAATCAGGTGTGAGGTTGAACCCTTACCGTTGGTACCCGCTATATGGACCGACTTAAATTTTCTCTCGGGATTGTCTAAAATTTTACAAAATGATAAGATATTATCCAGGTTTGCCCTGTAAGCAGCCGGTCCAATCCGCTGGTACATTGGCAAACGGCTAAACAGATACTCGAGTGTTTCGGTATAGTTCATCTGCCTTTACTTAATAACAACTTTTTGGACTGAATTATAATCATCACCGTAAAAACGGATAAGATATAATCCTTTGGAAAGCTCTGTAAGATCCAGATTCTGATTTTGTAATGGATTTAAAAATCCTGATACCAATATTTCCCCTTCCATGGTTAAAACCTCATAGGGGACAGGTGCCGATATGCAATGGAATTGAACCCGAAAATTACCATCTCCAGGATTTGGAAAGATCGTGACACCAAAACCGTCGGGCATAGAATTCTCCAATTTAAATGTTTTAACAGCAGACAACCCATTGAATTTATAATTACCTGTTTGGGGGTATTTATCATCAAATACAGCTTCAAGGTTCAGCGTCTGATTGTCCTGATGCCTAAAGAGCCTGAAATCCATTTTTTCATCCCCAATAAAGCCGGGTAAATTGTCGGTAGCCTGATACTTACCAAAGGCCGTGATTGAAATGGAACCCAACAAAT
>JABMQA010000791.1 GCA_013203545.1 Bacteroidota bacterium | reverse complement strand
CCCGCCCTTCCTAATGGATGCCCATGGCAGAAGGACGGGGCTAATCAAATTTAAATATCATTTTTAGACAGCTTCTAAGTACTCTAGGCACTTAAGTAATAATAATAATTATAAAAAAAAGGAATAATCATGGGAACTTGTTTTTCGTATGGCAATAAATTATTGCAGAAAGAAATTTCGAAATTAAACAGCGTAAAAAATATAGCACTCATTGGTTCAGGAACGATGGGAATAGGTATTGGCATTGACCTATTAAATAAAACGAATTACAATATTGTTTTTATTGACGTTGCCGATAAATCGCTTAATAGGGCGAAAAATGATATAAAGGCATATTTCTCCGGTATGGTGTCGGGAGGTAGAATACTAGAAGAACACCTTGATAATTACCTGAACAGGGTTAAATATACCAAAGATTTCAAAGTCTTGAAAGATGCTGAAATTATCTGGGAAGTAGCAACCGAACGTATTGATATTAAAAAATCAATCTTTGCAAATATTGAAAAATATGCCGACCAGGAGAAACTGATTTTTGTTTTTTCCAATACATCATCACATACAACCGAAGAATTGGCTGTACTTTTTAACGACCGTTTCCTAAAAGACAAATTCCTGACCGGGCACGGCTATTTTCCATTTCATGCAAACCGTTTGTTCGATGTAATGAAAGGCAAGTACGCTTCGGAAGATTCATTTATTGCAGGTGTTGCCTTTGCCGAACAAATACTTGAAAAGAAAGTAATTGCCCTTCGAAACGATCACCACGGTTATATTGCCGACCCGATTTTCCAGGGTATGGGTGCCATTGTTAGCTGGGATATCAAAACCGGACAGGATCTGGTGGAACTACCGATGATCTTTGGCCTGCTTACAGCAAATCCATTCGAGGTGCTCGACAGAACCGGGCATATGCCTTACACCGAAAGTGCAATTCATCTTGGCAGGGCTTTACCTGCAAACGATAGATTGAGATCAATATATAATCAGGAAAAAAGGCACTATCCAACCTGGATTGAAGACCTGGAAAAATCAGGAAGAATAGGAATCTATAATGACGAAAAAGAAGGGTTCTTTAAATGGGATGGCTCGACAAATAGGGAGAAACCGGTAAAAGTTTATGATCCAAAGAGCAAAAAATATGTTGAAATAAAAGAGATTGATAATAATGAATTCTGGTCGATTTCTGAGGCTAAGGCATTAGACCAAAGGGAATCAACAATTAAAAGCGTTGAAGGATTGATCCAAATAGCTATCTCTGAAGACAAAGGAGGAAAAACCTTCAGACGATATGCAATTCCGATAATGCTTTATGCGCTCGACCTTATTCAGGACAGTTATGGAACTCCGGCTGATATAAATGTGTCGACCAAAGTAGGATTAAGATTTAAATTCGGATTATGCGAGATAATCGACGGTTTCTTAAATTATTTCGGAATTGATGGTCTTATTGCATTGATTAAGAAAGCAGCTATTGAAAATCCCGACAGGACAGAATTATTTGACACTGATGGTAAGTCAGACCCGCGAAAAGGAATTCCAAACCTTTTATATACCATGAAAAAGAATGGCTGGACTAATTTGCTTGGATATGGAAGAATATATGGGACACCTGTAAGTCAAAGAAACTTTGGTACAGGTGATCTGGATATCTATTACAACGACCTCAGGTATATCTTTCCTACTAAAAAAGACAGGGTAGCTTCCATAATTTTTGATAATCCGCTTCGTGGTAATGTCTGGAACAAATACACAATAGACCAGTTGGATCATGCAATTGGCATCTCTGTAAAAATGTATGAAAAAGGACAATTGGGTTCTATTTTATTTACTGCATCGGGAACAGGAATGCGTATGTTGGGTGCTGATGCAAGGCAATTCAACAAGGGGTGGTTCGATGCAAAAGTAGGATATCAATTCTTAGGTGAAAAAGACGCTTCATATTTTACAAAAGCAGGGATGAAACTATTTAGGTTTATTCAGGAATCACCCATATGGACCTTTGGTGTTTTTGGCGAGAAATGGGGTGGGGGAGCAGAGTTTACTTACTTCCTGAATCAACGATTCGACGTTGTACTTAAAGGTGTTGATTTTGATACCATAAAGCGAAAGGCGGTTTACGGTTTTAAAAATAATTATAACCAGCCCGAAATTGAATATGCCATTCTCGGAGGGTTTGGAGCTGTTCAGGAACTCATCCGTTTAGGTTTCGGTGAATCTTTAATTGACGAATTGTTTCTACAGGGATTAACGGCAAAGAGAGCTTATGAGCTGGGATTATCAAATGGGATAAGTGAGAATGAATTTGAACTTCTTGAAAGGGCATTTGAAATAGCACGCTTAAAACAAAAATTTGCAGTACCTTATTCAGTAGCCTTGTTCAATCTTCAAAAAAAGAATGCAAAGCGTGAAGGATGTAATGATGAACAGCTTACCAGGGAAACAGGTGAAACATTCAATCCTGAAAAGAACCCATACATTTCAACCGGATTACTACGGCTACTGAACATGGGCGGCAAAAATCCTCCTTTAGATTTATCGGTAAGAGGGAAGTTGCCTGGTTGGGAAAACAATTACGACAATTTGTATAGTTAACCAATATTAATGAAGTTGGATATTTTCTGTTTTATTTTTGCCTGTCTTAATACAGTGCCGACATGATTCGACATTATAGCTAACAAAAGTGTATTTCAATTTGTCCTATAAAACACGATTAAGTGAATTGTCTAATAATTCAAGTACGAAACTGCGGGTTGATGAATTGTATTTGATTGCATTGGCGATTGATGTTGAGCCAGTTGAAGTTATAAATGAAGTTTGTAAGGAGTTAACACTTGTAAATGATAATTAATTAATGACCACAAAAGAGAATATTATAGAAACAGAACATGTATTAGATTTTAAATCAAAAGTTCCCCATATTATTAAATATATGGGTTCCAAGAGTTCTCTTTTAAAATATCTTGTTGATTCTATTAATGAGATTTATGAGGGAGAAAATATTTGTGATTTATTTGGTGGGACAAGTGTTTTAAGCGGTTCATTAGGTCATAATGTTACCATACATTCAAATGATATCCAGGAATATTCAGCAGTATTAGCCAAGACTTATCTTGGAAATTATAATTGGAGTGAATTTGAAAGTTTAATTGATGATGTAATCATGATTGCTCAAAGACATGTCGATAATGTTTATCAATTATACCCTGAATTGAATTTTCAATATGATACTGAATTGGATCTTAATGAATTTAATGCTATTGAACAGCAACAGCAAGATTTAATTTATTTTGATTTTGAAGATATTGAACATCATTTATTTATTAAAAATTACTCGGGTACCTATTGGTCTTTTGAGCAATGTTTATGGATTGATGCATTAAGAATTGCTGCGGAAGAGTATTCTGAAACTCCTGTTTATAATCCAATACTGTCAAGTTTAATGTTTGCTATGGCATATAATGCTCAAAGCACAGGACATTATGCTCAGTATAGAAATGCGAACAACATAGCATCAATGAAGGATATTATTATTTACCGAAATAAAGAGATTGTACCCTATTTTAAGAAGAAACTTAATGAGTTAATAGAATCGACAGGTCACAATAGGTTTAATCATACAGTGACTTCATTAGACTATCGGGAATGTTTGGATATTCTTCCAAAAGGAACTTTAGTTTACGCTGACCCTCCCTATGCTTTTGTTCATTATTCACGATTTTACCATGCTTTAGAAACCCTTATTAGGTATGATTATCCGGAAGTTTTACATAAAGGGAGATATAGAACTGATCGGCACCAATCTCCATTTTGTAAAAGAACAGAAGTAGTAGGAGCTTTTGAAATAATGTTCGAAAAGATTAAAGAAAAGAATTCTAAGCTTGTTTTGAGTTATAGTAATTCAGGAATGATAAGTTTAAAAAAAATATTAGATATAGCACAAATCATACTAGGGAGTGAATATGATGTGTTTTCAAAAGCTGTTGATTATACCCATAGTACTATGGGAAGATCTGAAGATAAATCCAGAGAAGTTAAAGAGTATTTGATTATTGCAAAACCGATTAAATGAGTAAAGGAATTATAACAAAATTAAAGATTTCGTGGACAAAATATGATTGTGTACGAGTTATCGAAATAATTGGAGATAATGATCTTTCATCTTACCTCAGTCAGGAAGAAGTAATTGACCCGCCTGTACTTAAATCGTATATAGGGATTACTAATTTTGGTGATGATCTCCCATATTATTGGAATGAAATACAGAAATTTCCTCGTCAAAAAAGATTATTTGCACTAGCTGCAGGAATTTTCACTCACCATGATAATATCAAAATGTTTGCTGAACATTTTACAACAAAAAACATGCTTGGTGAATTTAAGATAAGTGAAGGAGGAAAGCATATGACTAATCTTCGAAGTGCTTTAGTTGTCTCTGGGGCAGCAAAAAATAGTTACCGAAGAAAAGCTGAAGTACCTTATGATTTGAGCAATTTATTTGAAGAAGGAGAAGTTGGAACTTATTTCAAAGAATTGCTAATTGAAAGGCTGATACGGGTTGGTTACTCCAAAGAGTATCTCAATGATAATTTTCTTGTCACTTGTTATGAACTTGATTTTCATAAAACTTTAAGTTTAAAAAAACCTCAATTTAAGCGTTGGATGGATGGGAAAAGCATTTCACAAGTACGAGATTTTGACTATGACTTGATAGATCTACTTCCCAAAAAATCAATTCCAGCTTTTAAGGTTAATCAGTGGCTATCAAACTGGGATAATATAGATTTTTCCCAACCAATGAGACGAAAACCAGATCCTCATTTTTTTATCTTCAATATTGATATT
>JABMQA010000790.1 GCA_013203545.1 Bacteroidota bacterium | reverse complement strand
TTCCTGCTCCCTGGTTGATACTGCTTAATTCGATGGTTTCGATGGACCTGTTTATATCAGGTGGGAAAATGAGCTTGTAGTTGGCAACATCAAAATCCATAACAGCCACATTTTGCCCCTGTTGGGGATCAAACACAGTTGTATTTACTTCAACCCTGACTATCCGGTTGCCTTCATCGGGAATGGGATTGGATGAAGTATAGGTTATCACATATTGATCTCCTACATAATTAAGCCCGATATTTTGAACAACACCATTTTCGGTTACAATAAAATCGGAGGCAGATAAGCCGGAAAGGGGAAGCCCCAGGCTGTAAACTTCGGTATTTAACAATAAATCTGGAAACATATCTTTGTAAATCATCCGGATATCCACAGCCAGCATTTGGTTTGAAGTGATTACGTGCGGTGTAAGAACCAGGATTGAAAATCCCGTATTAAGTGCATTGCTTCCCCAACTACCCGTCCAGTCTCCTGATGCTGCCTGTGTGGTTGTTAAGAAATCAACATAATCGGAATACCAGGGAATGGCGCCCATGTTTTGGGTTAACAATCCATAAATGTTCAATCCTTTGTACAGGGCATAAAGTCCGTACTTTCCCGAATATCCATCATCATGCGTATAATTATTGGTATAGTAAGTGATCATATCATTATATTCAGAATCACCACTTCCATATCCGAGGTAATACAGGCAAATAGCACCGGAACCAAGCCTTGCAATTGTAGATCCGGTTCCAGGACCGTCGTATCCAAAATACCCGCTAATGTTCTGGGCATAGTTTGTCCATAAGTCCAACTCTGTTTTAATCCAGGCCGGAGGAAAAATACCCCAGTCTTCGGCAAATATAAAACTCAGGACTGGCCACTGGGTGGTTGACATATCGCTACTCCCATAATTTGAAGTGGTAATATCATATCTCCATCCTCCCCTGTAATTACCTGATTCCGTCTGGCTCCATGCAAATTCATCCACAAGATTCTGAACAACCTGATGATATGTTTGTCCCTGCACCCATGCCGGCCCGTTGGCAATAACCTGTGTGGGCGAATTAGATTCTACTATTGCAGCCAGCGCAATAGGATCAGAATATGACGATCTGGCATTCGCAAAATGATAACCGTAGCCATTGCCGTCAGCATCTGGGTTGCCGGCAGTTTGAACTGTAATGGTGTTTCTTTCAATCTCTGTCCACAAATATTCCAGTCCTTTTTGTGTGACTTCCTTGTAGATATCATCGTCAGGTGAAAGCCAGGGACGATGGCCGTTTTCTTCGTAAGAAAGTAAAGCCAGACTTGTAGCCGCAATTTCAGGGGCAGGGCCATAACTATAGCTACCTGTCCAATACCCGGTGGCATATTGTTGCAAATAGAGGTAGCGTAATCCGTCTTCAATCGCTTTTTGCCGTCGGGTTTCCTGTACGTTGTTGGTTACTACTATCTGAACCGTAGCAATTTCAGTTTGAGCAAGGTCATCGGTAACAACAAGGGTTGCAAAATAAACTGCCATAAAGGTGTAGGAATGCGTGGCATCCAAATATTTATTATCGGTTATGGCATACACAGGCGAAAGATTGCCATCGCCAAAATCCCAGGAATAATTTCCGGTACCTGCATACGAATCCCACGAAACATTTCCCCAAAGCGTTATTGTTTCACCAGGCCACACATAATAAGTTGGCATCACCTTCACCGTCATATCACCGGGCGCCATTATGCCATCACCAACCGCGTTTTGATACTGTTGCTTATAAAAATTATCCCAGCTTTCCCTGGGGGTCATTTCCTGGGTTTCGATAGTTCCCATAGTTGGTGGAGTATATCCGTAACTGTTTAATAATTCCTGTGCTTTTTGAATTATATCATCATTAGCGTTTTCCTGCGCAAAAGAAAATTGCGCAAATGTGGTCATTAATAATGCTATTAAAAAAGCTGCTGACTTTCGTGATAATTTTTGAGTTTTCATTTTCCTACTGGTTTAGTTGTTAATGAATTTAATCCAATGGTAATCCAATTGTGTAATAGTGGATTAATTTTTTTTACGCCCTAAAACTATGCAATAAATACTGAAAATGCAAATTAAAAAATGTTATAAAATGTTGTAATGCTGTGAATTGCGAGTATTGACGCATACATACGCATTTTTAACCATTATACGTATTTACCTTCCATCAATTTGTATCATTGGAAATTGAACCACTCCTGGTTATTCATATCTGTAACATTATGAATACTTTGCGTGTTCGATCGGCTATAATGTAATTGGAAACTTTTAAGGAATAATCAATTTACCGGGAATTAGGGCTGATGCGGATTTGGGTTGGAGGTAAAGCAATTTAGGAATTCCATTATGAGAGTTAAGTTAATAGAAACAGGACGATGGTATCAAAACCACCGCCCTGCCTGCAATTCAAACCTAATCCTTTACCAGTTTCCTGCAAAGGCGTTTATCTTCAACTTCCAACTGCACGATGTACAAGCCCCTGGACAAATGTGAGATATTCAAGGTATTTTGCCGGTATTCCAAATGCTCCGAAACCATTACCTGCCCGTGGATGTTCAGGATTTCCAGATCTGCTGAATTGGTTGATCCCAAGTGGATGTGCAGCAGTCTGTTTGCCGGATTGGGGTAAATCAGCACATCTGTTCGCTCAAAACCGTTTATTGAAGCAGCGTCAACAGTCAAAGACTTGATGGCTGACAGCCCGTTCACTTTAAAAGTCCCGTCAAAATCAGGCAAAGATGGGTCGAATTCAACATTGAGGCTGGATTCGGTTTTCGACTGCGGATCGTAAAGTTTGAATTGGATTGGCTCACCTTCGGTGAATCCATCTTTTTCGGTGGTGGTGGGATCGTCGCCATAAAGAGTAATGTTACTATTTTCTCCCCCACACTTAACGAAACCATATATTGCGTCATGACGATCAAAAGCACCGATTGAAATCTCGTTTGATAACCCTATGCTTTGACATACCTCTGAATTGATTGCAATCACATGCGAATAAGGTGACAAAAACAAATCTCCCCATGAAGAAGTCAAAATATTCTTGTGGTAAAACGAAACCTTCTTGGTTTTTTCAAAGCATTCCGGAAAATTCAATGTAAAAGGATTTAGCGATTTTATTTTATAGGCACTTCCCGGAGTGAGTGAATCGAGGGTAAAAATACCCAAATCAGGCCAAAACACTTTTGTGCCCACCAGTTCCTGGACTATGACAAAATCATTAATATATTGGTCAAAAAGCTCCATTGTATTTACATTGCATGAACTTAAAACCGGCAGATAGTACCAACCAGGATTTAACTGTACAAATCTGGGAATATGTTCCTGACCAATAATTTCTAATCCAACAGCATCAATAACTTTTAGTGCATAGCCAGAGGCATTATCCCAATTTCCGATGGAGTTAATCTGTTCAGCCGGCCAATATATCTGGCTTAGGTTCCGAATTATTACGAGGTCATAAATAATGGGCTCGAAAATATTTTCAACGCTATCGATATAGGGATTAACGTAGTTCGATATTCCACTCCAACCTTTTTCAATCTCAAAAGATTGTATTACATCATTCTGGCAATGCAACGGATTGAATATATCTATTTCCTGACTAATTCTTTCTTCATTTGTAAATAATGCCCTGATTGATTGGGTTCCTTCTTTTTCAGAAAGATAGGAATCAATATTCATCAGCATGGGACCGATATCAATACCAAAGCGTGGTACTGAAATCCATGGGCCATTGAAGCCAAGGGAATTAACCAATGGATCATTACATTGATCCGGAGCAAGGTGGAAGGCATCGGGAAATCCAAAAATGGGACTCCAAAAGGCATATCCGTAATCATTCATGAAAATCGAATCAAGCTCATTGTAATAATAATCAAGGCAGGCAATGGATTCATCAGGTATAAACAAAACCGGACTTGCTGAACCATAAACGGCAACTGTCCCGTTGGGATTGTTCACTTCATCGTGTTTGCATGGATAGCCATAAGCATGATAATTTGAAATATTGTTCCCTGACTGATCAACCCCGGCAGAATCAGGTCCCTCACAGGCCGTTGTTCCAAAAATCCTTTCATCATATCCGAGATATTCATATGCAGTATTACAAAACTCCTTATCTGCCAATAATGCATTTTGGGCATTACGGAATCTCGAAATCTCATATTTGGACTCACTGTAATCTGCGTACATCTGCAAAAAATAATAGGTGAAGTTAGCACCAGGAGCCGAATAAACATAAGGGGCGTTTGGATAACGAGAACAACATGGTTTATTATAACCGGAACTAAAAAAAGGGTTTGCAGGAAGCCTGTGCGCTGCAAATGGTGTAGAGATTGCCAATAAAAATGATAGGTCAAGTTCTTCGGTGAACCAATCAGTAAAATTCTCAGAGTATCCCAAAACCGGATTCCAACTGTAATACATCAAAGTATCCTGCGGTCTGTAAAAGAAATTCCAGTCTGTAAGGCTGATCAATGATTCAGCATTGGAAACAATGGAAGGATTTGATTTGAAATATTCCTTTGCAACATAAACACCTGACAGCAACAAAGCGTTTGAAAATAATGAATATTCCGTGGAATCATCTTTTCTTGCCAGGGTTTGATAATCTAAAAAGTGGGCCCAGTTTCCATCAACAGTTGCATAACCTAAAGGATTCGTCATTACTTCTGCTTCTGTCCCATGCTGACAAACATTGGCTAAGTAATCCAAAATGTGTTCGACTCTGTCCTCTACAAGATATGGTTCAATCCAATTTCCCTTATGTGCAATAGCATAGGCTGTTAGCTGAAACCCGATGGCATCCACCGAAAGCAAATCAGCCCATGTATGCCTATCGAGGGCAAATTTAGAAGCCGGATCAACAGCCTCCCAGAAGTGCCTGAAATTTACCTGGTTCGTGTATTGAAGAAACTTATCTTCTGTTTCAAATACTGGTTTTGAATAGTACTTTTCAACCAGGTAAATATCATCAAGCCATAGCGTACCATTTTCATTTGAATAATTTGGATTCTCTGCAATCACAAAGCCTAAAAATTTAGCTTTTTCAGAATTGAAAAAACCTTCAAACTGATCAAGACAGATAGCAATTCGGTGCCAGGTTGAATTGTTCGGTATTGCCAAAGAGAAAAACGCATTCGAATCAAGGTGATCATGTAATTCAATCTTTAGATCAAGCGCATGAGAAGCATCTAATCTGCAGTAAAAAGCAATCGAATCGATCCTTCGTATCTGAAATTCCGGATCTGCAAAGTCAGGGAATAAGTTTGTTAAATCAAAATAAGTTGTCTGATCCCCCCATCTTTGCTTAAAAGATTCAATATACATACTCCAGTTATTCAAAGGACCATATACAAACTTTGCTGACCTACCGTAACCGGTTCTGGTTTCAACATCATCGTAAGAAAATTGAAATTGAGGATTTGCAGAATTACCATCCATAATCCCATGGTCACCCGTAAAAAGGTTTGAGTAAGTTTTAATGCGGTCCACATCATCATCCCAGTTCTGGAAAGGGTGATAGTATTGCCCTTCAAAAGGTATTAACAGCATTATGCTGTCAATAGTTGTATTTACACAAGGTGAAACCGGAGTAGCCTGGAGATAGAGAGAAATCCATGTTCCCGGTTCGTTGGTGGCTGTAGTATATGTCGGATTTAAGATTGTTGGGTCATCGAATGATCCATTATCATTGCTTGTCCAAAGCAGGTCTGAATAATGAATAACATTTGCAGATACAAGATAATAGCTTGTACTGGTCAGGTAATCATCCCTGCCTGCATATACTTTGGGGCCAGTTAAGACCAATAGAGACATACAATCACTAACATGATAAATTCCATTTTCTCCCATAGCAGTTAAGGACAAGCTAACTTCCTCTTCCTGAATATCACCTGGTCCTGGTTCATAGACCGGATTCAAAATCGTGTCATTATCAAATGTCCCATCTCCAGAGGTAGTCCATAGTATGGAACCATAATGTAAAGCTGTTGCCTCATTTAGTGAATATGTTTCCACAGCACAAATGGTTCCATCAGGGCCGGCATTTACCTCTGGTGGGATTGGCAGTTCAACTTCAATGAAACCCGTTGAAATAAAGTTATTCCAGTTGCCTGTGTTCTGAGGTAGCCAGGCTCCGATTTTCCTATTATTAATAATAATTGAAATACTATCTGCATATGTCCACTCTTTTGAATACCAGAGCTTAAAGTACACTGTTGTGAATCCTGAATATGGAAAAGTATAATATGCACTACCTGCCTTGGGGGAATATGGGCTATGAGAATAGCACCCAAATGCACCTAACACAGATCCCCCAAAAGCATTTCCACGGGGAATGACAGTTCCTACTGTTAGCGAATCATAATCCTCCAATGGCAATTCAAAAATTATTGAGTTGTCATCCGGACTGGATGCAATCCACAGGTGATCAAGATTAACATTACCGTATTGTACGCCTGGCGTATAGATTTCCAGCAGAACGTTTTGTCCAGTGCTTGTTTTGGCCATGAAGGCCAGCAACACAAGTGCTACTAAAAAGTTTAATGTTTTCATGATTCTTTGTTTTTAAATTTATCGTCACATAAAAGACAGAGCAGCACCACCGGCCACCGACCTGCCTGCAATTCAAACCTAATCCTTTACCAGTTTCCTGCAAAGGTGTTTATCTTCAACATCCAACTGCATGATGTACAAGCCCCTGGGTAAATGTGAAATATTCAGGGTACTTTGCTTGTATTCCAAATGCTCTGAAACCATTACCTGCCCGTGGATGTTCAGGATTTCCAGATCTGCTGACTTGGTTGATCCCAGGTGGATGTGCAGCAGTCTATTTGCCGGGTTGGGGTAAATGTCTACCCCTTTTTGGTTATTGTTACTAACCAGTGCAACGCCTGTTGCAAGCGATTGAATTGCCGAGAGTCCGTTTATACCAAACGTTCCTTCCCTGTCCGGCATGGATGGGTCGAAAACTACGTCTATCATCTCCTCTGTTTTTGTTTGTGGGTTGAAAAGCCTGAGATAAATGGGTTCACCCTCAAAAAAGCCATCTTTTTCGGAAGTCAACTGATCATCTCCGAAGATGGTGAGGGCAGTGGTGCCACCTTGCAGAGCCACAACACCAAAGCAATTTCCTGCTCCATCTTTAGCGGTGAGGATGGTACCGGCAGGGAAGACGGAGGTGATGTGGGCGGGGATGGCGATGGTGTGTGTGGAGGGGGTTCCCATGACCTCAGCCCCCGGTAAAACAACAAAGACCTCATCCCCCGACCCCTTCTCCTGCAGGAGAAGGGGAGTGCCAGCCCACAAGGCCGCATCATTACTACGAAGATCATTTGTTATGAATTTTCTTTCTTTAACATTCAGTTGTATCGAAGGATCATGTGCTCCTTCCCCCTTGAGGGGGAAGGCCGGGATGGTGGTACACTCGGGAAACATAATCTCCCCATCACTCCCCATCATCACGAAATAAGCCTTGCCCGGCTCTATTATTTCAAGCGTGTTGATGCCAAACTCCGGCCAGTAAACATTCCATCCTGCCACTTCTTTAACGATTTCAACGTTATAACCGTCAAATAGGCTGGCAACATCAACTTCACATTCACTTAATACAGGTATGATAGACCAACCATCTGATAAGACGAGGGTGTTTTGGTTTGTTTCTTTACCAACAATTGGCAATATGCCTTCATCCAACACTTTTAAGCAATAGCCTGAATTAACATCCCAACTGCCAAGGGTATTAACATTTTGACCAGGCCAGTACATGCCCTCATTGTTTTGCAAAATGATCAGTTCATTTATAACCGTCTCAAGAACGGTTTCTATATCCGGAAAATCCGGCAAAACATAACCTGATAAGCCACTCCATCCGGAGGGTAATTGAATAACTTGCGAGGTTAATGTGGATGAAGTATTACTTTCATTTCCATTAAAATCAAATGCTGTGATTTTGTACCAATGATCCTTCAGTTCAACCATATCATCAATTTGACTTTCAATAGTAGTCGCATACGGATCTTCAACAAATTGTCCTGTTTCATCTGTTTTATATACGGCAAAATACTGGAAGTCTTCATCAACAGGTTCCGTCCAGTTGAGGTGAATCGTGTTATCTGTAGCATAGCCTTCAAGGTTTTCAGGAGCAAAAGGGGCTATGTTGTCCACTGAATTGCCGCTATCGGGTTCACTGGCCCAGTTTCCTTCATCCATTCCGGCCAAAATACGAAAGGATGTTATTCCACTGCTCGTATTGGATGAGTCCTTTAAGGTGCGTGCTTCAACTGTGTATTGATCCTGTCCATAGGCAAGCATGGAACTTAGCGAAATCCAGACCTGATTATCAAACCTTTGAACTGTGTAGGATTCGGTTCCGCGAAGTGTATCCGTATCGTGAATGGATTTAAGAAATTCAATATAAACCCATCCACCCTGATCATTTGGTATGTCATAAATAGATGTAATTACCGGGGCTTCATCATATGAAACAATTATTAGATCTACCTTGCACACGCTATCTGTGTGTATTCCATCAGAAACTGTCAGACATACTGTATATTCTCCTACCATGAATGTCCATTCAGGATTCTGCTCATAGCTGTCTATCATTCCATCATTTTGGAAATCCCATTGCCAGCTTGTGGGATTGCCGATGGAGAGGTCAGTGAATTGTACTGTTAAGGGTGCTTCTCCTGAAGTAATATCAGCTGTGAAAGAGGCAACTAGTAAGGTGTCAGTCACATTATAAGCCCAGGTTTCATTATTAAAACCCAAAGCATCTTCGCCACCAAATAAAACAATATCACTGGAACCATCCAAACTTGTTGCAGTTAATGCATGTCTTTTTCTTGCTGATGGTTTAAAGAAATTTATATCTTCAAACCAGGTATTAGTATTTAAATCATATATCCATGTCTCATTGTCCAAACCTTCGGTAGCATCTCCACCAAATAATAATATGCGATTCTCTCCAAAACAAGCCATATCCGTTTCGTGTCTTTTTGATGGATGAGAAATGGTAAATTTTTGAGTCCAGGTGTTTTCACTTAAATCATAAACCCAGGTTTCATCAGAATTAGTTCCTTGAGTATAAATCGATCCACCAAATAAAAGTACTTTATCATCACCTAAATATGCCATATCATGTCTCACAAGATCTGGTGGATGGGGATCAGGATTTTTATTTGTCCAGGTATTTTCGCTTAAATCATAGGCCCATGTGTCCTGTTGGTAACCACCCCAACCTGTATTTCCACCATATAAAAGCACTTTATCATCCCCAATATAAGTGATTTCATGCATATCTCTTCCCGATGGTGATGTTGGAGGATATTTTTGAGTCCAGCTATTTTCACTTAAATCATAAATCCATGTATCGTTTTCATAAGGAGGGCCTGATCCATCGTAACCACCAAAGAAGATTACTTTGTCATCCCCTATGTGTGCTAAGCCATGTACCTGTCTTGGTGATGGACTTTGCGATGGATTCATATTTGTCCATGTGTTTAAATCTAAATCATATAGCCACGTTTCATTATCAAACCCGCTGCCAGTAGGAATGTGACCACCAAATAACAGTACTTTATGTTCTTCAATAAATACCATCTCATGATCCGATCTTATCGATGGATTTTCGATCGGGAATTTTTGTTCCCAATTCGAAAGCGAGGTTACTGTAATATAATCCGTTTTTGTTTCTGTAGAAGTTGTTCGGGTTCCATCACTCACAGTCAATGAAACCGAATAAGTTCCTATTTCAGAATAAGTCCATTCGGGATTTTGTTCCTCGGAATTAATTGTTCCGTCATTTTGGAAATCCCATTCCCAAGAGGTGGGGTTTCCTGTGGAGAGATCGGTAAACTGGATTTCTGTTCCGGCTACAATTGTGGTTTGGTTTGCTGAGAAGTCGGCAATCACTTGTGGAAAATAGAAGGCACCCATATCATTTCTTGTCCCATCAGGATCGTTGTACTGGGGAATAGGATCTCCAGAATCTATACACAGAGATTTTGTTACATCCGGGTTAGGATAATTTGCCCATGTGAGGTGGTAATTTTCATCGAAAAAAGGATCAGCATCTATATTTCCTGTTCCTGGCCAGTCTCCCTGGACATTGCTGTAACTTACTACGGGTGAGTGATCATTCTGTATCTGATCCGGTGAATTATCACGAATAATGCAATTGGTAATCGGAATATTATTACACTGAAGGCCTCCGCCAAAATAGACGGCATTATTGTTAATAATTGTACAATTAATTACTGCTGCGGCACCGGTAGTAATACCACCACCGTAGTGAGATTGGCCGTTGTCAAGTATCAAGCAGTTTTTTATTGTAGTATTATTACCATCATCATATATTCCACCGCCATAATAAACCGCATTGTTATTAATTAATGTACATTCGCTGATAATTACAGTCGTTTCTCCACTAATCCCTACACCTCCACCACCCCATTCTGAGAAATTATTTATAAACTCACAGCTTTCAATATTCGCGTTACAACCCGCATCAATTCGTATACCCCCTCCTTGTCCCCAACCGCCGTGGTTGCCAGAAAATTTGCAGTCTATGACCGTTACATCGGAAGAAACGCAATACAAGCCACCCCCATAGCCATGATCGTCTTCAATAGTTGCATTGTTGCTTATCTCACAAGAAATTATATTCATAGTTGAGGTATTAATACAAGAAATTCCGCCGCCGTAGCAAAAAAATCCATATGAATTATTATTAGCTATTATGCAATTATTAATTGTTGCTCCTGAATTATTACAAAAAATGCCCCCTCCATGTTCTGTTCCACTACCATTTTTAATTGTAAATCCACAAAAAATCGCTGTAGTATCTTCTCCATTTTCAAAAGTAACAACCCTGTCTGTCTGATTACCGTCGATAATCGTTTGTGATATATAGTCCGTATCCTGAGTAGTATAAAATAATGAGGCAATAGTTATGTTCTTTCCGCTGTAGTTAATGTTTTCAACATAAGTACCTGGCTGAACAAGAACAGTATCTCCGTTCACAGAAGCATTAATTCCTGCTTGTATTGTGGGCTGTTGATCGGGAACATTGATAACATCTGCAAATACAAAGGTACTGCAGAGTAAGAATACAATTTGTAAGAATAATTTTGCTTTTTTCATTTTTAGTCCTCCATATTTATGATTTATTACTGTTTTCATCAAAATGCCCCGCTGCACTTAGGCAGCGGAGCAAAATGGAAACCTAACGATTGTGTTTATTTCAGTACAACTTTTTTGGAATAAAAGATTGTTGCGGTTTTGATTTTTATTAAATAAAATCCCCTGGGCGCAGTGGCCAGGTCAATTTGAGTTCCTTTGAAACAGGTATCGTTGAAGATTAAATCTCCCAGTGCGTTATAAATGGAAATCTTAGCGGATTGGTCAAGACCTTCAATATTTAATATTCCTGTGCTTGGGTTGGGATAAATCCGTATTTCATCTTTACCACCTTCAGTAATCACAGAAGAGCCAGCTGTTAATGACTTAATTGCAGAAAGTCCATGGGTGCTGTATGCGCCATCACTATCCGGCAGGGCTGAGTCGAATGTAACTTCGAGCAATTCCCTGGTTTTGGAATCTGGTAAGTAGCTGTAGAAAAATACGGGCTCACCTTCCATGAAGCCATCTTTTTCCCCGGTCAACGGATCATCCCCGAAAAGGGTGAGTGCGGTGACGCCTCCATTTAGTGCAACAGACCCAAAGCAGTTTCCTGCTCCATCATGGGTGGAGAGGGTGGTGCCGGTTGGGAGGCCGGAGGCGATGAGGGTGGGGATGGCGATGGTGTGGGTGGAGGGAGTTCTTTTGACCACATCCCCCGGCCCCTTCTCCTCCAGGAGAAGGGGAGCCCCAACGCTCAAGGCTGCTCCATTTCTTTGAATAGCGTTTCTATTATTGTGTATTTTTTGATTTTCAGGATCTTTTTTCGTAGAAGGATTTGCTCCTTCCCCCTTGAGGGGGAAGGCCGGGATGGGGGTACACTCCGGAAACGTAATCTCCCCTTCACTCTCCATCATCACGAAATATGCCTTGCCAGGTTTCAGCAGTTCCAGCGTGTTGATGCCAAACGCAGGCCAGTAAACTCCCCAACCGGCAACTTCCTTGATAATGGTTACATTTGTTCCATTAAACAAATCCTCCACATCAACCGCGCATTCTGATAATACCGGGATCAGGTTCCAGCCTTCGGCGAGTTGCAGGGTAAGGTTGTTTTCGCGGATTCCGGCGATGGTTAGTTCAACGGTATTGGCGACTTTGATCTGGTAACCGTCGTGGGTGTTCCAGTTGACGAGGGTGTTGATGTTTTGGTCGGGCCAGTAAAAGCCGGCGTCGTTTTGGAGGATGATGAGATCAGTGATGATGGGACTGAACATGAACTCCACATCCGTATCCTGTGGGCTGAGATGGGAAGAGATGCCACTCCAGCCCTTTGACAAAATTAATTTTTGAACTACCACGTGGAATTCATAGGCACCCATGTCGATGGTATCGTTGGCTATCCGTAAATGTGCTGCCAGGTCGTAAGGTGGGAGGTTGAGGCCAGTTGTGTCGGGGGTGCCAGTGTTGATGCAGGGAGAATCGAAAGTCAATGAATAAAAGTTTGGATTATTCGAGACGAAACCAGGATTTAATCCAAAAATATTATTTCCTTGATCAATTCCCCTGGGAGGCATACTGGATTCTTCTATCAAAGAATAATAAACATTTACGCCACCTGACGAACCGCCAACAGAAACATTATTTCCCCATAGAATAGAATTTTTCAAATAAGGGTATGAATAAAATTGCCAGGCATATACCCCCGTACCACCATTATTAACAATGGTTGAATTTATTATTCCGGGGTCTGAATTGGCATGGCAATGAACTCCATCAGCGCTGTTATTGGAAATCAAACAACCTATTATTTTTGAATTTGCATAATCCAGGTAAAATCCAGCTCCGCCATTATCTGTAATCGTAGAATTAGTAAATTTTGGGTTTCCATTGTCAATTGAAATCCCATGTGAAGCACAATTTGTTACCAATAGATTTTCAAAAGTCGGATTTGCACTTTCTACAAAAAGTGTAGTGGCATATTCCAGAACACAGTTTTTCATCACACTACCATCATCCGAACTGTCATAAAAATGGATTTGCCCCCAACTGCCTTCTGTTCCATCACGGGTGAAAAGTATGTTGCTGCTTTCGGTACCTTCAGCTATTAGCTTTCCATATACCTTAAGAAATCCTTGAGGGTCAGTGTTGAACCTTACTTCTACACCTGGCTCGATGGTTAAGGTTTTTCCTTGTGGAAGTTTTGCTTCACCCAGAACATAATACGGCGAGTGATCTAATGTTAAGGTGCCGAATATTTCGTTACCTGATGGCACTATTGATGATGCAATCGAAAAATATCCATCACAAGTATCTGCAATGGCCACATTGTTTGCATCGGTAACCCTGATCTTAAATATATCCGATTCGATGGCAGGTGGTATCCATGTATGTTCCCCTGTATTTAAAACCGAGCCAACAATAGTGATCCAGTTTTCACCACCATCGGTAGTGTATTCCAGTTTTACCTCCGTGGCCGTTGATAGCCATTGAATATTAATTGGAGTTTCAAACAACCAGCTTTCACCGCCATTGGGCCTCAAAACCCTGAGATAATCGGTTTGTTGGTATTCAAAAGCACCCATATCAACAATTCCGTTTTGTATCCTCGGATTGCCATTGAGGTCAAAGACAGGCAGATTTAAACCGCTTGTATCCGGAGTTCCCGATTCAATACATGGTGAATTGTATAAAAGTTCAAAAATATCTGTTGATGGGTTTTCAAAATGCACGGCATACCCAAAAATATTATTCCCCTGGTCAATTCCGCGAGGAGGCATAGTGGGTTCTTCTATCAAGGAATAGTAAACATTTACACCTCCTGCCGAACCACCTACAGAAACATTATTTCCCCACAAAATAGAATTTTTTAAATATGGGTAGGAATTATATTGCCATGCATATACACCGGTACCATCATTATTTACAATTGTTGAATTTATTATTCCGGGGTCAGAATTAGCGTGGCAATGTACTCCATCTGCGCCATTATTGGAGATTAAACAACCAATGATTTTTGGATTTGAATAATCCAGGTAAAATCCTGCACCGCCATTCCCGGTAATTGCGGAATTAATAAATTTCGGGTTTCCATTGTCAATTGAAATCCCATTTGAAACATTGTTTGTTACCAATATATTTTTAAAAGTGGGCATAGCATGATCCACAAAAAGTCTGTTGGCATACTCAATGGTACAATATTGCATCAAACTGCTGTCGTTCGCACTATCGTAGAAATGAATCTCACCCCAGTTGCCTTCGGCTCCATCCCTGGTGAAAAGTATTTCACTGCTTTCGGTTCCTTGGGCTATCAGCTTTCCATATACCCGAAGGTAACCATCCGGTTCTGTATTGAACCTTACTTCAACACCTGGCTCTACGGTTAAGGTTTTTCCTTGAGGTATCGTGGCTTCACCTTCAAGCACGTAAGGTGATCCACTTAGACTCCAGGTGCCATGCACCTCTGAATCCGGAGGAATGGTGGTTTGCGATACCACCAAACTGAAGTTGCAAAAACATGCAACAAAAGCAAAAAAAGAAAGTAGTTTTTTCATAACAATCTATATTTAGTTCATAATTAATCTGTCAGCATTATTGGTTGCGCTATGATTCGTCATACGGTTATTTATTGTTGAATATGATCCCCTGCCAGGCCAGGTTTTTTACATCCAGCTTTTTCCGGATGTTTTTGCGGTGTGCCTGTACGGTATGTAAGCTGAGGCCCAGCAAATCAGCAATGTTTTGACTTTTATACCCCTTTAAAATCAGCTTTACGATCTCCTTTTGCCGTCTGGAAAGTTTGTTAAAAGATGGCGAACCGGTAATATCATTCCTGCCGGTTGAGGTTTCGTTGTATTTCATATTTTTAATCAGATTCGGGTCGATGAGCATTGCCACTTCAATAAAATGGGAATTTCCAGGGAAAGTGGAAAAATTTGAAGTGGATGCTATGGAGTAAAAAAGGTGATCACCGCAATTTGGGTTGAGTTTGTAAATCCCGGTGAATGTGTTGTTTTCGTTTTGAAGCATATGTTCAATTCTTTTATGCCACCATTCGTGGTAATCGGGATGAAGGTAATTTTTCAGAAAGGCGTGTCCGCTTAGTCCGTTTGAGCTAACTCCCGGTGAGAAAAATGACCTGGCATATCCGTTAAACCATACATAGTAATTTTCGTTAAGGTCGTAAATGGAAAGCATGACCTGTGCATTTTGTAATATTTCACAATACAGGCTGACGCGCTCGATCACATTCCAATCTTCTGCTAAGAATGAATGCCTTTCAGGTAAAGTGCCGGCAATTACTTTTGCCTGCGCGTGATATCCGGGATCTTGCATAGTTGATTCCATTTTGTGTTTATTACAATAATACAAAAATATGGGGTATCCGATCATCTCCCGCAATCTAATAGACATGTTTACAGTTAATCACAGTGTTGCAAGCTACTATAATTTCATAAATGTACATCATTTTTCCTGGTATTGTAG
>JABMQA010000789.1 GCA_013203545.1 Bacteroidota bacterium | reverse complement strand
GTGGAATTGTGCACCGTGAGGCCGTTGTAAGGCGTCAGGGCATCAATTTCAGCCTGGGTATATGACTTGGTACCGGTCATAAACGTGCCCCCGCCATCAGACAAAGTAACTTCATAACCGGCAACGGAAACTGTTTGCATTTCGTTTACCGGGTCAGCATCAGAATCAGAAACATCAATGGTTGTGCCTGATCCATTTGAAATTTCGAGCTCCACAATGTTTCCTTCCTTGCTGCTTGCAATATTTTGAATTTCATTTGATGGATCGTTGTCATCATCAGCAACAGAGATCACTCCGCCACCATCGGATAAAGAAACTTCATTTCCATCTTGGGAGAGGGTTTGGAATTCGTTGGTGGGATTAGCGTCCGCATCATCCACCTCATCAGTAAAGTTTCCTCCATCCTGGGAAAGGGTTACAGTACTTCCGTTTTTTGTAATTTCCTACAGTTCGTTTACAGGATCGCTGTCATCATCGGCAACATTAATGATCCCGCCACCCTGCGAAAGACTTACCTCATTTCCGTTTTGGGAGAGGGTTTGGAGTTCGTTTGCAGGATTGGCGTCCGCATCGTCCACCTCATCGGTAAATGAGCCGCCGCCATCCGAAAGGGTTACAATTTGGCCAACTTTAGAAAGTGTTTGCAGCTCGTTTTGCGGGTCGGCATCGGCATCTTCAGGATGGGCGGTGTTTTCGGAATAAAGCGCGTAAGGCACTGAAATGAGTTGCGAAATGCCCATCAGTTGAAAATCCGAACCACCGGTTTCATCCATTTCCAGTTGGAGAAAATAATAGGAATCGCCCCAGGCAATGTCTTCAAAAGTGCCTGAAAGAACCAGTGTGGGGTTGCCAATTTCGAGGTTGAAAAGTCCCATGCTGTTGGTGGCAACTTCATGCAACCCGCTGTACACCACCGTACCGGAAGTACTTGCGGCAAGGATGGAGATTTTTACGGAAATTTCCTGGTTGATTACAGGATCGCCATTCAGGTTACGGGCCACAGCCTGGTATTTGATGGCTTGAGGGATTTGCGCCAAAGTGACCAACCCGATGAGAATGATTGATAAAAGAAATGTAAATTTTTTCATTGGTAACAGGATTTGGTGAAGAATAATTTTTAATGAAATTAATTTGCTAATATACAAACTTCCATTAAATCCATCTCAAAAACATATCGTTTTTTTTGGATGGCATCCCAAATTTCCCGGGATTTAAATATTTTGGCGCTCTGCACCATAAACCCTTACCATTCAACCTGCCTGCCTTTCGGAAGTTTAGCAGGAATGTTGAAAATAATTGGAAATAAAACCGCATCCTGCAGCAGCAAATGATTATCGTCGGGGAAGGTAGTTTAACAAGTTTGTATTAACTTCCCGCCTTAATCCTCTTTCCGGGCCTCCAGCAAAATCTCAAGTATCTTAATGCCCGCTTCGGAGATAACCGTTCCCGGCCCAAAAATAGCTACCGCGCCTGCATCGTAAAGGAATTGATAATCCTGATGCGGGATTACCCCGCCCACAATTACCATGATGTCTTCGCGCCCGAGTTTTTTCAGTTCATCGATCACTTGTGGAACAAGCGTTTTGTGCCCTGCTGCAAGGCTCGAAACGCCCAACACATGCACATCGTTTTCAACCGCTTGTCTGGCAGCTTCGGCAGGAGTCTGGAATAAAGGACCGATATCCACATCGAAACCCATATCGGCATAGCCGCTTGAAACCACTTTTGCCCCACGATCATGCCCGTCCTGTCCCATTTTAGCGATCATAATCCTCGGACGGCGACCCTCTATTTCTGCAAATTTATCGGCCAGGTCACACGCTTTTTTAAATTCTTGGTTGTCTTTTGATTCTGATGAATACACGCCTGAAATTGATCTGATTACTGCTTTATATCTTCCGAATACTTTTTCACATGCATAGGATATCTCACCCAGTGAAGCCCGCTTTGTGGCGGCATCAACCGATAATTCCAACAAATTCCTATCACCGGTTTCACATGCTTTTGTTATGGCATCCAGGGCTTTTTGAACCTCTTCCTCGTTTCTTTCGGCCCTGAGTTTTTGAAGGCGCCTGATCTGCGAATCCCTAACTGCAGTGTTGTCCACTTCAAGGGTTTCGAGCGGATCTTCCTTTTCCAGACGGTATTTGTTTACCCCTACAATGGTATCCTTGTGGGAGTCGATACGAGCCTGCTTACGTGCTGCCGCCTCTTCGATCCGCATTTTCGGTATCCCGGTTTCGATGGCTTTTGCCATCCCACCCAATTCTTCCACTTCCCGGATATGCTTCCACGCCTGCTGAGCGATTTCATGGGTTAATGTTTCCACATAATAGGAGCCTGCCCATGGATCAACAACTTTGCAAATATCGGTTTCTTCCTGGATATAGATCTGGGTGTTCCGTGCAATTCTTGCAGAAAAATCCGTAGGGAGGGCAATGGCCTCATCCAGGGCATTGGTGTGCAAAGATTGCGTATGCCCCAGCACTGCACCCATAGCTTCTACACATGTTCGGGCAACGTTGTTGAACGGATCCTGCTCGGTAAGGCTCCAGCCAGATGTCTGGCAGTGTGTACGCAATGCCATGGATTTAGGGTTTTTCGGGTTGAACTGCTTCACCAGCTTTGCCCACAGCATTCTTGCAGCCCTCATTTTGGCGATCTCCATGAAATGATT
>JABMQA010000788.1 GCA_013203545.1 Bacteroidota bacterium | reverse complement strand
GTTATGAGATCTCAAAAAATTGGCTTAGCCTTCATCGCTGTTTTGTTTGGACAGGTTTTTACACTTGCCCAGACTGAAGGATTAAAGTTGGATCCTGTGTTTAATGACATTGAAAATCCTGCAGTAACCGGAAGGAAAAAAGTTGAAGCCCACACATTCGCAATTCCATATGCTACAACCGCTCAGGCATTCGAAAATGTTTGGAGGGATTCGCCCTATTACCTGTCATTAAACGGTTCCTGGAAATTTAATTGGGTGGAAAATATCGGTGAAAGGCCACGGGATTTTTATCGGCCTGATTTTGATGCAGATGGGTGGGATCAGATAGCGGTTCCATCCAACTGGGAATTGCAGGGCTATGGCATTCCCATATATGTTAATCAACCCTATGAATGGACCGATAATCCACAACCTCCCTCCATCCCGCATGAAAACAATCCTGTCGGATCCTACATCACTGAATTTGAAATACCGGTTGATTGGAACAGCCGGCTTGTATTTTTGCATTTCGGTGCTGTGAAATCCGCCATGTATGTCTGGATAAACGGCCAGGAGCTTGGCTATAGCCAGGGAAGTAAAACGCCTGCAGAATTCAATATTTCGCCATACATTCATCCGGGGAAAAATACTGTAGCAGTGCAGGTTTTTAGATGGAGCGATGGTTCTTACCTGGAGTGCCAGGACTTTTGGCGCATCAGTGGGATCGAACGCGATGTTTTTCTCTATTCGGTTCCTCGTACATTTATAAAAGATTTTTTCTCAAAAGCCTCACTTATCAATAACTACCAGGATGGGAAACTTAATGTGGATGTTGATATTTATAATATTGATGCCAGGCGCTCCGGAAAGTTGATGCTTACTGTTCAGCTTTTCGGGCAAAGTGTTAAAACGCTAATATTTGAAGAATCAAGGGAAATCAAAATGGATAAATCTGAACAGCAGGAATTCAGTTTCAATCATACCATCAAAGGCGCGCGAAAATGGACTGCTGAAACCCCTGAACTGTACACACTGGTTGTAAGTTTAGCCGACAAAAAGGGGAATATCCTTGAAACTGTATCCTCCAAAATAGGATTCAGGACCTCTGAAATTAAAAACGGCCAACTCCTCGTTAACGGGATACCCATATTAATTAAAGGTGTAAACAGGCATGAACATGACCCGGTGACAGGACACGTTATTTCGATGGAATCGATGATGGATGATATACTCCTCATGAAACGGAATAATATCAACACTGTAAGAACAAGCCATTATCCAAACGATCCACGGTGGTATGAGCTCTGTGACGAATACGGGATCTATGTGATTGATGAGGCAAATATCGAATCGCACGGAATGGGATATGGTAAAAAAAGCCTTGCCAAGGATTCGTTATGGATGGGAGCGCATGTTGAAAGGATAAAACGTATGGTTGAGCGTGATAAGAACCATCCATCCATCATTATCTGGTCCATGGGGAATGAAGCCGGCGATGGCGTTAACTTCACAGAATGTTACAATTGGATCAAATCGCGCGATACCTCCCGGCCCGTCTATTACGAACGGGCGCTTTTGGGCCCTAATACGGATATCTTTTGCCCGATGTATGCCTCCGTCAATTATATCGAAAAATATGCACAGAAGCCGCAATCCAGACCACTGATCCTTTGTGAATATTCGCATGCCATGGGAAATAGCAATGGCAATTTTCAGGATTACTGGGATGTGATCAAAGAATATGATCAGCTCCAGGGTGGTTGTATCTGGGATTGGGTTGATCAGGGCTTGTTGAAAAAATCAGCAAATGGTGAAGTATACTACGCTTATGGAGGGGATTATGGCCCTGTAGATGTGCCAAGTGATGGAAATTTCTGTATCAATGGGCTTGTATCGCCCGACCGCTCGCCACACCCTGCCATGCATGAAGTTAAAAAAGCTTATCAGTATGTTGATATCGAACCGGTGGATCCGCTTGCCGGAAAATTTCACCTTATCAACCGGTACGATTTTACAAACCTTGAAAAATTCAATGTATGGTGGGAGGTTAAGGCTGAAGGCCAAACCCTCGCAGAAGGGAAAATTGAAGATACCTATCTGGAGCCACACCAAAGCAAAACCACTCAAATTGACCTCTCCGGAATAAAAATGGAACCGGAGCAGGAATATTTTATTAATTTTTATGTGGAAAGCATTGATGATGATCACGGTATTCCTGCCGGGTCGGTTGTGGCCAGCCAGCAGCATTTATTGCCCAATTACCAGCCACCTGTAATGTATGCAAAGCCCGACGGTTTCAATCTGGATGTTATGGAAATAGAGGGTGATATCAGGTTTTCAGGCAATGGGTTCGAAATCATGTTTGATAAATCCACCGGTGAAATTGCAAGTTGGAAATACCAGGGAAAGGAAATAATTGATGGCGGGATTCATCCGGCATTTTGGAGGGCCCCTACCGACAATGATTTCGGCAATGGTATGGAAAAAAGATGTGCTGCGTGGAAAAATGCCATGGACAACAAAGTTCCCGGGGAGTTCACTTTTCAGGCAGTTAATGCCGAACAGGCCATTCTGGGGACACAGTATTTTTTGCCGGATGTAAACGCAAATTATTATATGGATTACCATATTTTTGGCTCAGGGGAAATGCAGATCGACAACAGGATCGAATTGCTCGAATTTCCGGAACCGGATGTGGAATTAATAACTTCATCCGGAAAAAATTTTGGCAAAGCCATTGATTTCAGTGCAATGCCATCCCTATTAAAGATCAATGATCCGGGGCCGGTAAAACTTAATGAATTTACCCTGGAGATGTTGATTTACCCCAACGCCCTGTCGGGGAAAAATGTACTGTGGGATAACCATGACTGGGGAAAAGGCAGGTTACATTTCGAATTCCACGATGAAGGCCGGTTGTATTTTTTCCTGGGTGGAAATGAATACGAAGCATTTATATTTCCTTTTAAGGATAAGCAATGGTACCTGATTTCTGTTGCATACAGCAAGTTTGAAAAGGAGCTAAAGTTCTATGTTGATGGAGAATTAATTCAGACCTTCGAATATAATGACGCACAAGCACTGGATATGTCGGGGATCAGTTATCTGGGAGGATACCGCGATGGTGAGCGCTTATTTAAAGGTAAGATGGATGAATTCAGGCTTTGGAACTTCGTGGTTGATGAGGCAGAAATACGTAACAACAGCCTACGCCCAATCGCTGGTAACGAGCCTGGTCTGATACTATATTTTGATTTTGAAAAAATGAATAACGACACCATTCTGGCTGTCAGGGGAGCGGGGATGAATGCGCAGTATATTGATATCAGGGAATTGCGTCCCGAAATGCCCAGGTTTGGTGTACACATGACCATGCCGCCCCAGTACGATAATTTTGCATGGTTTGGGCGGGGCCCGCATGAAAACTACTGCGACCGGAATACATCTGCCCACCTCGATCTTTATCAAAGTAAGGTATCCGAACAGTACTATCCATATATCCGACCACAGGAGAATGGTTATAAAACCGATATCAGGTGGCTTACACTTACTGATTCGGAAGGCAAGGGAATAATGATTGACGGTTTGCCTGTTTTTTCAGGCTCTGCGCTTCATAATTCCGTTGAGGATTTCGACCAGGGTATCAAAACAAATTATAAACATACCACCGATGTTACTCCCCGTGATAGTATATTCGTAAACATCGATATGAAACAGATGGGGGTTGGCGGGGACGATAGCTGGGGTGCATGGGCGCATCCGCAATACCAAATCCCGGCTTCTGATTACGAATTCCGCTTTCGTATTTTCCCGATCGACCTTAATACGGAATCCCCATTTTTACTTCATCGATACGATAGGGATTAGTAAAGGATAACTATTCGTAATGTAAGGGTTAATGAGACAGCCTTAGGATTATTTTTTGTCCAAAAATCCGGCATTAATGCTAAATATTCTATTAATGTGCTAAGGATTGTATTAACTGTATCTGAAGTTGTGATCCCTTGTTGTAACCCTGTGATTCATTGAGTAACTTTTGCCAAAGGCATCACTTTGTGAGTGACATAGCTATAACACAGAGAGTCACGGAGAAAACGCAAAGTTTCACAAAGAAAAACCTATGCCAATTGTTTATAAAGAAGTAAAGCTTGATCATGGCTATAGAATCGATTTGTTAGTTGAAGAAAAGGCTGTAATAGAAATCAAAACTGTTGAGACATTTAACGATGTTCATACTGCCCAAGTTCTTACTTATTTAAGGATAGGCAAATATAAACTTGGCTTGCTCTTAAATTTTTCCCTTGGGATGCCTTTGGCACAAACTACAGTGCTTAAAAATGGCATTAAAAGAGTCATAAATTGAAGCCGGCACATCAAAATATTATTTAGCTGCTTTAATGGGACGAACCATATGGGTACAAAAAAAAACGGGCCCTGAAAATTCAAGGGCCCGTTTTTTATATTTAGATATTGTTATTGTACAATGCCCGTAAAATCGGCATTATCAAAATATTTGATAAATTCCCTGTCTTTGGCAGCCTCTGCTTTGTATTTGGCATTTGCCTTAATGGCTTTCTTCAGATTCGAAAACAATAAGGTTTCATTATTCGTTCTGGCGCCAATGATGGCAAGCAGATAGTAACTTGCGCCGTTTTTCCTTGCACACTCAAGATTTGCGGCAGCAGTATTATAGTCTTCATTCATCACCTGTGCCAGCGCAACATTGTAATCACATTGCACACCTGAAAACTTGGTTAAGGCATTTTTAAAATCACCCTTTGAAATATCAATAATACCGAGGTTGTAGTTGTTGTCTACACCCATTTGATTGGCTTTCTTAAGGTACTTTTCAGCATTCTGGTAATCTTTCTTGTATGCGTATGCCACACCAAGGTTGTTAACGATTCCACCATTGCTGCTGTTAAGGTTTTGGGCTTTCTCGAAATATTTAATGGCATCATCGATTTTCCCTAGCTTAATCGCCATATAACCAGCGTTATTCTGTGCAGCCCAGCAATCAGGGTATTTAGATGCAGCTGACTTGTATATTTTGTACTTGGTATTCCAGTCTGGGGTGAGTGTTGCACCATATAGTAATTCTGCTTTGCTTAATTCTCCCGGATTGGTAGTGGCCAGACGGGCAATTTCAGCATCAGTTTTCTTGGGTTCGTAGCAGTTTATCACAACTTCAGCACGACGTAGTGGCGGAAGAAGCAGATCTTCAATTTCAGGATAAATTAAAATCATGTTTTTAATTTCACCCTCTTTCTTATCAGCAGATGCCCTGTTGATTACATTAATCATTGCGCGTTTGTCAGCTATCGTTGATTTTTCCAACAGGTTGATAAATCCTGACCAATCCGGCCCATGCCCTGTATATTTAATGCTGATATCTTCTTTGGGATTGGTAAACTGAACTTTTGTTTCCTTTTCTTTAGCAATTTTTTTGAAGGCTTTTAATAACATCCATTCGGCAGTTTTTGCCCTGTTTTCGGAAAGTCCGTCATTATAGGTTTCTTCTCCTTCCGGGGATGCCCAGCCATCAATAACGATGTCTTTAATTTTCCAGCCCTTGCGAACAAAATCATACAAGCCTTCCAATTGTGAAGGAACATCTTCTTTTTTATTCCACTTGAGTGATTTGTTATAGTTGAAAAGATTCTTTGCAAAGTAAACTTCGGCCGTTTCAGTAACAATGGTAACCTTCTCATAGCCATGGGGCGTAAGCTCCATCAGATCAATGTCTTTTGCGATCTGGATATCGTACACTTCCAATTTGATATTTCCCTGTGCATCCTTTTGAATTACCTCTTCGCCAACCTCAATAACTTCGCGAATCTCATTTTCAACTTCAATTCTTGTAGATGTAAAAATTACACCATCAGCAAGTTTTGTTTCCCCGAGCCTTACAGCTCCTGGAACCTTAGTCACATCTTCAAGCGTCATACTTGACGACAGCGGCACTTTAGGAATAAAGGCCATTGGGTTAACAACCAATTCCGACTCATTCATATCCGGCGTGTAATTAAACGCATCGGAATAGGTAACTGTTCCTC